>JAFGFP010000023.1 GCA_016931015.1 Dehalococcoidales bacterium | reverse complement strand
TCCCTTTTATAAAGACTCCGAAAAGCCGTTTACCCCCAAGTCCCTTTTATAAAGCCCCTTCGGCCTTTATTCAAGCTTGACCGTCCCGCTCTTGCCGCCGCTCTTGGCCACCAGGCGGATATTCTCGACGTGAATACCCCGGTCTACGGCTTTACACATATCATAAATGGTTAGCGCCGCAACTGCAACCGCAGTTAGCGCCTCCATTTCCACTCCGGTCTTACCGCTGCTTTTTACCGTGGCGGTGATCTCCACGGTACTCTCCGCTTCATCCAGGCGGAACTCGACCCGGCTCTCGCCCACCAGCACCGGATGGCACAGCGGAATAAGGTGCGGCGTTTCTTTAGTCGCCATGATACCGGCCAGCTGAGCCACGGTCAGGACGTCCCCCTTAGCCATGTCACCTTTCTTTATCATCTCGAAGGTAGCCGCCTTCATCCGGACCAGGCCCTTGGCTACCGCCTCACGCTCGGTATCCGGCTTGGCGGTAACGTCCACCATCCGAGGACGACCTGCCTCATCGATATGTGATAGCTCACTCATAGCTAGCCTCCCACCTGGGTCATGGGGCGGTGCTGGGGCGCCTTACCCTCCGCCAGCCGGTGGCAACGCGGTTTTTTAGTCGCCGCCGTCTTAATCAACCCCTTTAATTCTTCCCGGGACGCCCCGCTACGCAGGAGCGTCCTCAGGTCTATCTCCTCATCGGAGAGGAGGCAGGGACGGAGCTTTCCGTCCGCCGTCAGCCGCAGGCGGTTACACTGGAAGCAGAAGTGCTGGCTCACCGGGCTGATAAAGCCGATGCTGCCCCGGCTCCCGGGAAACTTAAAATACCGGGCCGGGCCGTTACCGATAGCGGGTAAACACGGCTCCAGTTTTCCCAGCGATGATAGCTTCTCTTTAATATCGACTAATGAGACGAAGCGCAGACCGTTATCACCCACCCCGGCGGTAGGCATAAACTCGATGAAGCGTACGTGCCACTCCTCGTCGATAGTCCGGGCGGCGAAATCGAGGACTTCGTCATCGTTGATACCGGCCATGACCACCATGTTAACCTTAACCGGGTTCAGCCCGACCGCGCGGGCCGCCTCGATACCGGCGAGCACCTCGCTGAGAGAGGCGTCGGCGCGGGTGATGGCCTTAAACCTGTCCGGCTTAAGGGTATCCAGGCTTACGTTAACGCGGTCTAGACCGGCCTGCTTTAGCTCGGCCGCATAACGCCCGAGCAGCGTCCCGTTGGTGGTCAGGGAGATATCGTCTATCGCCGCTATCTGCCGGAGCATCGCCACTAAGCTGGCTACCCCCAGCCTCACCAGGGGCTCGCCGCCGGTGAGCCGCACCTTATTTATGCCCAGCTCGGCGGCCGCCGCGACCACGGTGCGGATTTCCTCGTAGCTCATGATGTCCTCATGAGAGAGCCGGGGAACCCCGGCCACCGGCATACAATAGACACAGCGCAGGTTACAGCGGTCGGTTACCGATACCCGCAGATAGTTTATGGGACGCTGAAAAGAATCATAAAGCCCGGTCATAATCCCAACTCCGCCAGCACTCCCGGCACCTTTCGCGCCGCCTGTCCTCGATGGCTAATCCGGTTTTTCACCGCCAGCGACAGCTCCGCCATCGTCTTGGCCAGCCCCGGGAGATAGAAGACGGGGTCGTAGCCGAAGCCACCCCACCCCACCGCCTCCAGGGTTATCACTCCCCGGCACTCCCCGGAACAGAGCGCCACCCTACCCTCCGGCGTGGCCACGGCGATAACGCACCGGAAACGGGCCGAGCGCTGCTCCCAGGGCACGTCCTTAAGCCGCCTCAGAAGGTAGCTAATCCGCTCCGCATCCGAAGCCCCCTCCCCGGCACAGCGCGCCGAGAGGCAGCCGGGTTCACCACCCAAGATGTCAACCTCGAGGCCGGAGTCGTCAGCCAGGGCCGCCAGCCGGCTCTCCGCCGCCAGGGCCAGCGCCTTTAATCTGGCGTTCTCCTCCAGGGTCTCCCCTGTCTCGTCGACGACGGTAGTGATACCCTGCTCTTTCGGGGTAACCAGACGGAAGGGCAGGCCCTGGAGCAGGCTCCGGTACTCGCGCACCTTAGCCCGATTCCCCGTCGCCAGGAGCAACTTCTTCAATAACCTAACCTCGGGGTAGCAGAACCGCTCTAGAGGAGACTATCGACGAACTCATCGAGGTTCATGGCCGCCATGGTCATCGGCTGAAGGGTGCCTCTCGAGCCCAGCTCCATGGCCACCTTGGACACGGCGACGTTATCCGGCGCATCCAGAATGTTGACGAAATCATAGGGGCCCAAAACGGCGTACTGAGCTACTATCTTAACCCCCATCGCCTCGACCTCTTTGTTCACCTCTCTAATCCGACTCGGGTTCTGCTTTATCGTCTTTCTTCCTTCATCAGTCAAGGTAGTCAGCATAACATAGGTCGCCATTTTCTACCCTCCTGCATTTATTTTCGATACCAGCGCCGCTAACGCCCCCCACGCCTCATTCCAGGCTGGTAAACCTGCCCTCTAGTTTCTCGGCCACCTGAGGCATGGTGGTGTACTCCATCTCCTCCAAGGGCAGCCGGTGCGGCTCGAAGGGGCCGTGACGGCGCATGTAGTTGGCTATCTCGTTCGCCTGCTGGCGGGCGAGGTCGAAGGACTTGTCGGCAAACATATCGCGCGGCCCGACCAGCTTACCGTCGGCCAGTTGGAAACCGGCGGCAATCACCCGGGGCGGCCCGTCGAAGCGGGTCGGGGTGCTGTCGGGAATGGCCACCGGCATGAACGGGCCGTGGTGCGAGCCCCGCATCCAGCCCTCCACCAGGTGGGGCAGGGTGAACGGCTCCAGCACCTCACCCACCGCCGGGAACGCCCCCTGGGCCCGGACGACACACACCGGGTCGTCCTTACCCACGTAGCGCCCGGCAATGAGCGACAGCTTTTGTGTGGACGACACGGCGGCGATGTCATTGGTCTCGCGGCTGTAAACCGCCTTGACCATGTAGCGCGACGGGGCGCCGATGAAAATCAGAAGGTCGTAGCTCTCCTCCGGGGTGTTAAGGATTATCTTCTTATGCTCCTTAACGTCGTGCACCTCGAAGGCAAAACCGGCGTGCATGCCAGGGGCAATCACCAGGCCGATGGTGTTAAAGGGGTCGGCAAACATCTTATACAGGGGCATGTTCCAGGCGCCGGCCGAGGTCTTATCGGCCATGAAAACGATGACCGGCTCCGACTTACGTTCCTCGAACTCCATCTCGGCCACCCCCGGCCCCATCCCCTTGACATTGCCGGAGAAGGCGTCCGACAGTAAGTCCTGCCCGGCACCGTAGAGCTTAAGTGACTTGGCCACCTCGGTGCCGGCCAAGAAGGTATCCCAGGCCAGCTCATGGATTTTATCGCTCTCCTCACCCTGCTGGTGGGTCATGATAAGCTGGAGGTCATCGCCGCACTTGGTAATGTGATAGTCAATCAGTAGTCCCGATTTCCGGGCTTTTCCCAGCATCTCGTCAGCCTTAGCTAAAACGTCGGGATGCGATTCGGAATGCCCCACATAGCCACCGATGTCGGCCTTGATGACGCTCAATGTAACCCTCATAAATTCACCCTTTTCGCCGGTAGCCGGCTAATATTCGATTCCCCGCCGCGCCCCGATTCCCTTATCGTAAGGATGCTTTATCTTGAGACACTCGGTGACCAGGTCGGCCACCTTTACTAGCTCCGGGTGGGCCTTACGTCCGGTGAGGATAAGCTCCAGACCGGGCGGTTTATCCTTAATCAGCTTAAGGACTTCCTCCAGCGGTATCAGCCCGAAGGCCACCGCCACGTTAATCTCGTCCAGGACGGCCAGGTCGTAGCTACCGCCGAGTACCGCCTCACGGGCGGCGGCTAAGGCCTGCCGCGCCTGCTCCTTATCCTGCGGCCGGGCACCGGCCGGGTCGACGAAGTCCAGGCTGCCGAAGCTGACCAGGGCAACGTTGGGTAGCTGGGCCAGGATACGGCGCTCCCCGTAGGGATAATCGCCCTTCATGAAGAAGACGATGAACACCCTTCGCCCCTGCCCCAGGGCCCGCATGACCGCCCCCAGCGCCGCCGTCGTCTTCCCCTTGCCGTCGCCGGTAAAGACCTGCACCAGCCCCTTAACCGGGGGTTCCGGCGAGCTATGTTCCGTGCGTGCCTGCGTCAAATAAACCTCTATTGCCAGCCGGGAGTAAAGCCGGACTCTCGGCAATAGACAGTCTAACAACCCCGGCTGACCATGTCAAGCAAATTATTAAGGCCGGTATTGTTGCTCCAGCGCCAATAGTGATATGATAATGAGCGAACGGAGTACGAGCCTGAACCGCCGGCACGGGGGGTGAGAAACCATAGACGTAATTCCAGCCGTAGACATCAGAAAAGGCCGGTGCGTCCGTCTCTATCAAGGCGACTACGAGAAGGAGACGATATTCTCCTACGACCCGGTCGAGGTAGCCCTGGAGTGGCAGGCCCTGGGAGCGCCCCGGGTGCACATCGTCGACCTCGACGGCGCCGCTACCGGCGAGCTCTGTAACGGCGGCATCATTACCGAGATAGCCCGGACGCTGCTCGTCCCGACCCAGGTGGGGGGCGGCATCCGCGACCTGGAGACCATCGAGCAGCTCTTGAAGGCGGGCTTGGACCGTATCATCCTAGGCACCGCCGCCGTGGAAGAACCGGGGCTGGTCGAGGAGGCCTGCCGCAACTTCAGCGACTCCATAATCGTGGGCATCGATACCTGGGAAGGGCGGGTGGCCACCCACGGCTGGAAGAAGCACACCGAGCTCAAGGCCATCGAGTTTACCAGGGATATGATGAAGCTCGGGGTAAAGCGTTTTATCTACACCGACATCAGC
>JAFGFP010000002.1 GCA_016931015.1 Dehalococcoidales bacterium | reverse complement strand
CGGTAGAAACGCTCGAAGACGTGGGGCAGATCGGCCGCCGGGATACCGGGCCCGGTATCGGAGACAGTTGCCACCGCCATCTGGCTCTCCTTATGGAGAGAGAGGGAGACCGTCCCTCCCTCCGGGGTGTACCTGATGGCGTTATCCAACAGGTTCATGAAGAGCACCCTCAGCCGCATCCGGTCGCCATTGACCACGGCATCAGCCAGCTCGCCGAGCTCTAACTTGAGCCCCCTGTGGCGGCACAGCACCGCTACGTCGGAACCGAGCTCCTTAAGGAGCTCGCCGAGATTAAGCTCTTCAAATGAGAGCGTCTCCTTTCCGGAGTCGGCCCGGGCCAGGCTCAGGAGCTGGTCGATGACCAGGGACATGCGCGCCGCCTCCTGGGCAATCGTCTCCAGCGACTGCTGATACTCGCGGGCAGTCCGCTTTCGCTGCAGAGTAAGGGTGGACTCCGCCTCAATGACCGCCAGCGGCGCCCGCAGCTCGTGGGAGGCATCGCCGGTAAACTGCCGCTGGCGATTGAACGCCTTCTCCAGGCGCGCAATCATGGTGTTAAGGGTGGCCGCCAGTCTTCCCAGCTCGTCCCTGGTTTTGACCTCGAGCCGCTGGCTCAGGTCGCGCTCTTCTATGCTGCGTGCCTTGCGGGTCATATCATCCACCGGCTTGAGGGCGCGCTGGGCGAGGAACACCCCACCACCCCCGGCCGCGAGCAGGGACAAAGGCACGGCAAACAACAGTATGTGCCGCAGCCGCTCCAGGGCCTGTGCGATACCCTCGGTAGGCTGACCGATAACCAGAGCCGCCGACTCGATACTGACCCCCTGACTGGGAGAGCTGGACTCACCGGGCGCGGGCGGCACTGCCACCGGCGCGCGGTAAGAAAAGGACTGCCCGTCTTCGGCGGTCTGGTCCGGCGGTTCCGGCGGCACCATGACCGGCGCGCGGGGAGAAAAGGGCACCGCGAGAACCCTCAGTTTTTCACCCTCCGAAGTCTCTAAGTTGGCAAAGACGCTCTCGCCGGAAATAGCCTTGGTCACCAGTCCCACATCAATGTCGACGGCGATATCCCGGGGCGCCAGATACATGAGCTGACCGCCCGAATAAAAATAGAAGTAGACCACCTCGCCGAGCTCCTCCTCGAACCGCCCCTCCGCCACCGACATTAACGCCTCTCTAACGTCCGAAATCTGCGCCGCGCGCAGCTCAAGCGCCTCGTCGAGGTTCCGGTACAGGGTGCGCGCCAGGTAATGATAGGCCCCGACACTGAACGCCGTCAGGGCAATCCCCAGCACCACGAGATACCAGAGGGTAAACATGAACTTAATGCTGTGAAAAAATCTCATAGCCCCTTCAGCCGGTAACCGGCCCCCCTGACCGTCTGAATCATGCTCTTCTCTCCCTCGGCGTCAATCTTACGCCGCAGCCGCCGGATGTAGACGTCTATCAGGTTAGACAGGCTGTCGAAATCGTAGTCCCAGGCATGCTCCTCAAGCATCCGCCGGGTAAGCACCACGTTGGGATGGCGCATGAAGTACTCCAGAATAACATATTCCTTAGTGGTTAGCTCGATAACCCGCTGCCCCCGCCGCACCTCACGGGTCAGGGTGTTCAAGACCAGGTCGCCTACCTTAAGCTCCGGCGACTTGGTCATCCCCTCCCGGCGCAGCAGCGCCCGAACCCGGGCCAGAAGCTCGCTAAAGGCAAAGGGCTTCACCAGGTAGTCATCGGCGCCGGCGTCCAGCCCCTTGACCCGATCCTCCACGGTATCCTTGGCGGTCAGCATCAGGATGGGGGTATTTATGCTCTTGGTACGGAGCTCCCGACAGACCTCGAGGCCGTCTTTCTGGGGCATCATGATATCCAGAACGATGAGGTCGTAGGGGTTAATCTCGGCAAGATACTCACCCTCTTCCCCATCGTAGGCGGCGTCAACGGCGTAGGCCTCTTCCAGAAGGCCCCGTTTCACGATGCCCACCAGCCGCCGATCATCATCAACCACCAGAATCCGCATCACCGCACCTCCAAACGCGGCTAATCACTAATACCGCAACCTTATTATACCAGACCAAGATGAACAGAGGATGAAAAGGTTACCCGCCCCATCGTTTAGCAAATGTTTAGTTTCGGTTCATGGAGCATTCATCTTGGCGTGCTAAGCTTAACTTGTCTTGAAAATTCCGGAGGGGAAAGGGGGTGAGACCCGGCGGAAAAGGACACTACTGAAACCACCCACAATCGTCAATATAAAGGAGGTGATATGAAGCATTTTAGGAAAAAGCCCCTGGTTATCACGCTGATAGCCATCGCCGCAGCGGTCGGGATTACCAGCGGCATCGTCTCCGCCCAAGACAAGGATGCGCCCCAGCCCGAGGCCCAACACGAGGCGCTACTGGAGAGGGTCTGCGAAATCTACGAGGCTAACACCGGCGTTGCCATCGAGCCGGAGGCGCTGAAGGATGCCTTCGCCGCCGCCCAGGGTGAGATGATGGCGGAAGCCATGGAAAACCACCTCGATAAGCTGGTAGAGGAAGGCGTTATCACCCAGGAAGAAGCCGACCAGTTTAAGGAGTGGTGGCAGGCAAGGCCGGATACACCGCTATCGCGGGGCCCGATGTTTAGAGACGGCCCCGGTGGCTCCGGCGGCTTCAACGGTCCCGGCGGCCCCCGGCAGGACGGCTTTGGCGCTCCCAGAGGTCAGGGGCAACCCGAGGGTGCCACGGAAACCTCGTTTACATACTGACACCGAAAGCGGCAAACATGGTTGACGGTACGGTACCACTAGATACTGGGGAGCCTGGCTTAGCTTGAGAAGCCGGGCTCCCTGGCAAAAGGGGGCGGAGCAGAAGATGATACGAAATTCCCGAATAAAGGGTGAGCCAATGACTGACACAGGACTTATTATCTACTCAACACCGACCTGCCCCTACTGTAAGAGGGCCAAGGAATATCTCGCCGGGAAAGGTATCCCTTACACCGAACATAACGTAGCCGCAGACCGGGATGCCGCCCGGGAGATGCTAAAGAAGTCGGGACAGCTCGGCGTCCCGGTTATTACTATCGACGATAAAGTAATCGTCGGCTTTAACCAGGCGAAGCTCGATAGATTACTATTAACCCCCACGGCGTGCTCCGGAGCACGCGGCCCTAAATGAGGCGCCGAGAAATAATAACGCGATTCGAACGGGAAAAGGAGAGGAAATGAACCGGGGGAGATTACTGGTCACGGTCATGTTGCTGGGGGTGACCGTGTTCGTAGTGGCAGGTTGTGGTAAGACGGAACAGTCCGAACCTACCGCAGAGCAAACCCAACCAGCACCTAGTGACACCACTGATAATCAACATCCAATGCCACCCGAAGGCGGCCCGCCCACAGGCGACCAGCCGCCGGCTCCGGAGCTAGACCTGGCGGCTGCGGCGGCAAAGCTCGGCGTGACCGAGGAGCAGCTAAGCGAGGCATTAGGTGACCAGTGGCCGCTAGACCTGACGGCCGCAGCGGTGGAGCTGGGTGTTTCCGAGGAATCACTTCGAGAAGCACTCGGGATTCCGGAAGGATCGGCGTTTCCAGGAGGAGGCAGCCCGACTCCAGAGTTAGATTTAGAGACTGCGGCGGCAGAGCTCGGCGTAACCGAAGAACAGCTAAGCGAGGCATTAGGTGACCAGTGGCCGCTAGACCTGGCGGCGGCAGCGGAGGAACTGGGTGTTTCCGAGGAATCACTCCGAGAAGCACTCGGGATTTCAGAAGGGCCTGCGTTCCCCGGAGGAGGTGGCCATCCTCCGGGTGGTGGGGGGCCAGCAGATGCTAAGGAGGGGATATGAACGGCAGCCGACGCCGGATGCTCCACGTCTTACTGGGTATCGGGATTAGCGCGCTTATCGTTGGTCTGGTCTTCCTCTTTATCCATTCAGGCTAGGTTCGGCCTAGAGAGAACGTCCCTAGCGATAAGAGCCCGGCGCGGCCCATATGCCGTCCGTAACCTCATGTAAACTTCAGCCCCGGTTCATGGTACGTTCATGTTGGTGTGCTAGACTCAGACTAGACAAGATAAAAGTCAGCTTAAGAAAGACCAAGGGAGAAAAATGAAATGAATGGCAACAAGGTGGGCAATCGGGTGCGGCTTATCTCCACCTGCCGGCCGGAGGCCGGGGTGAAGTGCGGCGACACCGGCACTATCTGGCACATAGTCGCCAGTAACGGCGTGGTGCGGGTGAAATGGGATAACGGGGCCAGATTAGACCTGCATCCGGAAAAGGACAAATGGGAAGCTCTTTAGTCGTCTTAGTTGAGAGGGAGACAAAGTCCCTCTGGGAGGGAGGCTGATGAAAAAGCCGAGGTCACTTAAGAATAAACCGAAGTTACTTAAGATAGTGCTGCCTATCGTCGCGGCGGCGGCGGTGGCTATTCCCCTAACGAGCTGCACCACTAATTCCGAAGCGGAAACGCTCGCGGAGAATCAGGTAGCCACCGTAGTGCGGGGTGATATCAGTATTGATATCTCCAGCGCCGGCAATCTGTCGTATTCCCGGCAGGAAGACCTGGCCTTCGAGATGGCGGGGACGGTGGAGGATGTTCCGGTGGAGGTGGGAGACTCCGTGGAAGAGGGCCAGGTGCTGGCGACACTGGACGCCTCGGAGTGGGAAGATGAGCTAAGCTCCAAAGAGCTCAGCCTGATACAGGCGCAGATTGACCTCAAGAACGCCCAAATTGCCCTGGATAAAGCCAAAAACCCGTACACCGAAGAGGAAATCGAGGATGCGGAAGAAGCGGTGGAGGACGCGGAATATCAACTGAATCAGATTGAAAGCGAGCTGAGATATGCCCTGATACACGGCAGTGGTAATGAAGTCACTCAGTTGCAGACACAGGCCTACAGCGCCCAGAGGACGCTCGACCTTGCCGAGGAAACCTTAGAAGATATGCTTTACGAGCGGGACGAGGATGATATCGAGATCAAGGGGATGCAGCTGGAGATAGTCGAAAGCCGTCTGGAGAATGCCAAGAAAGCGGTCGAGGAGGCCCTCGACGCCGGCCCGGAGATTACCGCCCCCTTCGCCGGCTTCATCACCCAGGTTGGTGTTTCCGGCGGTGACGAGGTCTTGAAGGGCACGGTAGCCGTGCAGATTGCCGACCCGACCCGCTTCGAAGCCGAGCTTCTGGTAAGCGAGACGGACATATTCGATATCGTGCTGGGGGGCGAGGCCTACGTTCAGGTCGATGCCATGAACGTATCCGACCTGCCGGCCGAGGTAACCTATATCTCACCGACGGCCACTATTTCCTCGGGGGTGGTGAACTACGAAGTAACGGTTGAGGTCGAGCCACTGGAGACCATCCGCGAGCAGCAGCAGGCGGAGTTGCAGGCCCGCCAGGAAGAGATGCAGGCCGCAGCGGCCGCAGCGGCTGAAGCCGCCGCCTCCGGGGAAATCCCGGAGCAACTCCAGGACGCCATCGAAGCGGGAGAGATTACCCAGGAGCAGGCGGAAGAGATGATGCAGCGAATGCAGCAGATGCCGCAGATGTCGGAGGCAACGTTTGAGGAGATGCCGGGGATGATACCGGAAGACCTTGAGCTCAAGGAGGGCTTAAGCGTCACCGTCAGTATCATGATTGAAGGAGCCAGCGACGTGCTCCTGGTGCCCAACGAAGCCATTACCTACCGCGGGCAAGGTGCCTATGTTCAGGTGGTATCGTCAGACGGTACCACGGAAGAGCGCACCATACAGACCGGTATCAGCGACTGGCAGTACACCGAGGTAACCGAGGGCTTAAGCGAGGGCGAACAGGTAATCGTCCCCGAGACAGTAGCTAGTGAGGCCACAACGACCTCAAACCAGGGAATGCCCGGCGGAGGCATGATGATGCCGGGAATGGGAGGCATGGGGGGAGGGCCACGCTAACATGATTCGGCTGCAGGACATCACCAAGGTCTATCCCATGGGAAAACGGGAGCTGGAGGTGCTTAGAGGAGTAAACCTGCACGTTAAGAAGGGGGAGATGGTGGCCATCATGGGCCCCTCCGGCTCGGGCAAGACGACCATGCTCAATCTCATCGGCTGCCTGGATATTCCGAGTTCGGGTAATTACTACCTGGACGAGAAAGAGGTCAGCCGCCTCAGCCGCGGGGAACTGGCCGAGGTCAGGGCCCAGAAAATCGGCTTTATCTTCCAGACCTATAACCTGCTACCCCAGCTTTCGGCGCTGGCTAACGTGGAGCTCGGCATGCGCTATGCCGGCCGCCTCGATACGGGTCAGGCCCGGGAAGCGCTGAACCGGGTGGGGCTCTCCGAACGCGCCAGCCACAAGCCCAGCGAGCTTTCCGGCGGCGAGCAGCAGCGGGTATCCATCGCCCGGGCCCTGGTGAAAGACCCGCCTTTAATTTTAGCCGACGAGCCGACCGGTAACCTGGACAGCCACACCGGCGAGGAGATAATGTCCATTTTGACCGAGCTACACAAAGAGCAGAATAACACCCTGGTCATGATTACCCACGAAGCCGATATCGCCCGTCACTGCCAGCGAATCATCCATATCAAGGACGGCCAGGTAGAGTGGGAGGAAGAGCTATGAAGCGGTGGGCGGAAACTCTAGTTAACGCCTGGGAAGGCGCCAAGGCACACAAGCTGCGTAGCTCCCTCACCATCCTGGGCATCGTGATTGGTGTCGCCGCTGTAATCGCCCTGATGTCCATCGGCCGGGGTGTGCAGACACAAATCCTATCCAATATCGAGTCTCTCGGCTCGAACCT
>JAFGFP010000022.1 GCA_016931015.1 Dehalococcoidales bacterium | reverse complement strand
TTACTATTTCGCCCGGGATGAGTTTCGAGAGGGGTGGGGTTATGATGAGTTTTACCGCTAGTGCCACTACCCTGACGCTGGAAGACGCTGAAGCCATCGCAGAGCAGGTTCCTTATGTCAGCGCCGTGGCGCCTTCTTCGTCATCCTCTCAGCAGCTAATCTACGGCGCTAACAATGTGAACGCCCAGGTCATCGGGGTAACCCCCGCCTACCAGGAGGCGTACAGCCTGGAGACAGCCGACGGTGCCCTTATCTCGGAATATAACTATCAGAGCGGGTCTAAGGTGGCCGTTATCGGCAGCGAGGTAGCGGAGGAGCTGTTCGAGGGGACCAGTGCCGTGGGCCAGCAGATAAGGATGGGTAACAACGTCGTCACCGTGATGGGTGTCCTGGAAAGCAAGGGGACATCCATGATGAACTCGACCGACAACGCCATCCTGATTCCGCTGAGCACCCTCCAGCAGACGCTCAGCCAGCAGCGAACCAGCACCGGAGAGCACATCGTCAGCTCCATAGCGCTAACGGTCAGCGACCAGGGGCAGTCGGACTACGTGGTCAGTGAAATCACCGACCTGCTTCGCTCCCGGCACCGTCTCGCCTCCGGGGAGGACGACGATTTTAGCATCAGCTCCGTGGAGGAGCTGGTAAGCACCGTCTCCGAAATCACCGAGACGCTGACCCTCTTCCTGGGTGTCATCGCCGGCATCGCCCTGCTGGTGGGGGGTATCGGGGTAATGAACATCATGCTCGTCTCGGTCGTGGAAAGGACGAGAGAGATAGGCATCCGTAAGGCGCTGGGAGCCAGAGAGCGCGACATCTGGAGTCAATTCCTTTCCGAGTCGGCATTTCTATCGTTCAGCGGCGGCCTCATCGGGGTCGGCGTCGGCTGGGGCATCTCCAAGCTGATTTCCGGGACGGGGATGCTGGGGGATATAACCACCGTGGTATCGTCCGATATCGTTATCCTGGCTCTGGCGGTGTCCGTCGGTATCGGTCTGCTCTTCGGATTCCTGCCGGCACGGCGTGCCGCTCGCCTCAACCCCATCGAAGCCCTGAGGTACGAGTAGCCTTACTCCACTACCCCACCCATACCACGACTATCACTAAAGAGGCGTCTTTTCCTCTCAAAGTCACCGACTACCCCCTTCCGGCTAGTACTATTTACCCACCAGGTTAACCGAAACGGGTAATTCTTTATCCCCGAAGTTAGGTAGTATACTCAGGTATACCCACATTAAGACGTGGAGACAACCATGCCTCTTAAACTCAACGGGGATACCTACTACCGGACTGCCGAGGCCTGTAATCTCGCCGGCACGAGCAAGAACACCTTCCTGCGCTGGGTTAAAGACGGGGTTTTCAATGACGTCCCGCTTCGAGACAGGCGGGGCTGGCGCCTGTTTACCGAGGACGACCTGAACCGGCTCAAGACGGAGGTACAAAGGGTCGACAGAAATCACAACCCGGAGGCAGAGAAGACCTGATTCCAGGTGACGAAATGATAGAGGGGCTACTTTTAGGCAGGGCTGTTGAAAACAGGCAGCGAGCCGGGAGGCATGGTATGATACAAGATAAGGCAAAGGCTAAACCGAGGGGGAGAATCCTGGTGATTGATGATGAGCGGGTAATCACCCAGATATGCACCAGAATCCTTAACGCTCACGGATTTGAGGTGGATATTGCCCACGATGGGGATACCGCCCGGAATATGATTGACAGCAAGGACTATAATCTTTGCTTTTGTGATATCAGAACACCTAAAATGAGTGGTATGGAACTCTACCGGTACCTGAAGAGTAGGCGGCACCCGCTGGCGGGCAGATTAATCTTTACCACCGGCGATGTACTGAGCGAAGAGGTTAAAACCTTCTTATCGGAGGTAGATAGACCGTTCCTGCTCAAGCCATTTACCCCCGAAGAGCTTATAAATGCGGCTGAAAAGTTCATCAAGTAAGCACGGCCTAAAGAGTTATAAGACTGAATTACGCCGGCTGGGTGCCGGCCGGTAATACCCTGCGAGAGGAGGGCGGTGGGGAATGGATACCGGGGGAAAAGCTACCGTCCTCATAGTTGACGACGAAGAGGCGCTGAGAAAGGTTCTACGCAAGAAACTGCTTGCGGAAGGCTACCGCTGCCTCGAAGCCGGTAACGCCGAACAGGCCTTAGAACAGCTAAGAAACAACAAAATCGACCTGGTAACACTCGACGTCAAGATGCCGGGTAAATCCGGACACGAGCTACTGTCCGAAATCAGAGCCGCCTACCCCGATACCGCAGTTATCATGGTCACCGCCGTCATCGAAACGAGCACCGCCATTGAGTGCATGAAAAACGGCGCTCAGGACTACCTATGCAAACCCTTTAACCTGGACGAGGTTATACTGAGCGTGAACCGGGCTCTAGAGATAAAGAGGCTGGAGCTTGAGGTAAAGAAATATCAACAGCAGCTCGAACAGCGGGTTAAAGAGCAAACCGAGGAAATCCGGAAGATTTTCCTGGGCGCCATCGAGGCGCTTATCTTTGCCCTCGAGGCCAAGGATAAATACACTGCGGGCCACTCGAGGGCGGTGAACAAGATAGCCATGGACATCGGCTCCCAGCTCGGGCTAAGCGGAGACGAGCTGGAGGACCTGCACTGGGGCAGCCTGCTCCACGACGTCGGCAAGATTGCCGTCGACCCGGCCATTCAGAATAAACCGGGCAAGCTGACCCCCGAAGAGTACCGCCACGTCATGGTTCACGCCCAGATAGGCCCTCGTATCGTCAGCCCGGTGGTCAACGACAAAATAGTCGAAATCATCAGCCATCACCACGACCACTACGACGGCAACGGTCACGAGCAAACAGTAAGCGGCGAGGAAATCCCGCTGGGGGCCAGAATCCTGGCCGTGGCCGACGCCTTCGACGCCATGACCTCCAACCGCCCCTATCGTTCGGGAATGCCCGTCTCAGAAGCGAAAGAGGAAATCAAACGCTACAGCGGCAGTCAGTTCGACCCGGTGGTCGTCAGCGCCTTCCTGGAAATCTCCGACACAGCCCTCGCCGAGAAAAAACGGGATTAGAAGCCGCCCGCAAACGAGCCCGCGACGTACGGCGTAAGTCGGCACCAAGCCTTCCCGATAGCACACCTTCCCGCCATCTATTGAAGTATTTCAACCCAGCCAGTAAGATGTGGGGGGAGAGCCAGGGCCTGTTTTGCCTACTACCTGATAAGCCTACATGGTGCCAGACACACCCACGCCTAAATCATGTTGAAGCAGGGAATACATCCGAAAATAGTCCAGGAGAGGCTAGGCCATGCCATTATTCAGATGACCCTTGATACTTATAGTCACATAGCCCTCGGACTTCAGCAGGCAGCAGCGGAGAGTTTTGATAAACTGCTTAACGGCAGGCGTGAAAATGTAGCTGTTGAAAATCATTATTAGCAGAATACAGTTATGTCTAGTGGGGAACGGCGATTTTAGCTTTGAAAAATGGGGCGAAAAGACTATTGGTAGCGCATACGGGATTCGAACCCGTGATCTCTGCCTTGAGAGGGCAGTGTCCTAGGCCGCTAGACGAATGCGCCGCAAAAAGCTCAGCTAGGGAAGGAGCAGTCAAATACCTGAGTAGTTTATCACGCTGCCGCGCTAAACTCAAGTTTCACCCGCTCCGGGAAAGCCTGCTTCCTCAGGCGCCGTCTAAGTAGCCGGGGAATGACTGTTAAGACGGGAGAGACCCCGGAAGCGGCACAAGCCGCCAGCGGACTAAACGCGGGAAACGACGGTAGTAGAAATATCCGCCGCTATTTCTTAACCAGCTCCCGGCCACAGCAGACCAGGGTGCAGGGAGCGCAGCGGCACTTTTCCGGCGGAAGCCCGGCGTCGCGGCACTCCTTGACGACCTTGAGCTCCAGGCCGCACTCCTTACAGAGGTAAACCTCGCCTACCTTCATCTGATGACAATGAGCCATAACACACCTCCCGACTAGCGCTGACACGCTAAGCCCTTAAATCCTCATCCGGTTTAATTGTAGAGGCGGCCTTTTCTCAAGGTCAAGAATTCGCGACATAAGGCAGAAAATAAAGAGAGGAAACAGGCTGAAAAGACTGGAAGGAGATAAGATGACGTACCGGGCCTCTGGGGAAACCCCGGCCCGGCTACTGCCCGGCCCGACGGCTCCGAATGGCCCTGGCCAGGGCGACCGCCGGGTTTACCAGGCACCCCCGCACCAGGCCGCGTAACACCCGGTGCCGGGAGATAAAGCGGGCCAGCGGCGGGCTGAGCCGGTAATAGGTGGCGACCAGAGCTCTACCAACCGGGTTGGGCTTGAGGAGTTCATCCCGAAACTGGCGCAGAACCTCGATCTCCGGGGCCAGGGGGGTTCCGTAGACCGCGGTAGCGATAAAGCACGCCTCTTCTTTCGGTTCATCCTCGTAGTCATCCTCGTACCGGGCCATTTAATACCTCCGCGGCGCTGCTTCCTTAATGCTCAGGTATCGACCCCACCACCCCCACCGAAATAGAACTCGGGGCGATTTTAGAATTGGCTGGGGAAGTAGGATTCGAACCTACCCTACGTGATCCAGAGTCACGCGTCCTACCGCTAGACGATTCCCCAGCAACGCTGAAATTATAACCGCCAATAAGAGGCATGTCAATCATCCGCTGCTTTTGTTATCTGCCCTAAGCCGCCGGCAGCCATTCGACCGGGGCTTGACACGGGGCCGGGGCGGTGTATGATGTATGAGACATCACCCGAGAGACACACCCCCGAAGGAGTATCAAGTGACTGAGACTAAAGCGGTATTCTTCGACTGGATGGGCACCGTCGCCCACCCCGAACCGGACAGAGACGAGATGTTCAGCCAGTTCGCCCGGGAGATGGGGGTGGAACTATCCCCGCAGAGCCTGATGTGCGGGGTCGCGGAGGCCGACGCGCAGGTGCCGGAAGGGGCGCCGCCGAGATTTGCCGAGGGTAAAGACGAAACGCCCTTTCTCCGCTGGTGGGACGTGCTCCTAGCCCGGGTGGGGAGCACGGTACCCAAGGGCATCAGGCTGGAGATTACCAAACGCGCCGCCAGGCAGGTTAGAGAGGCCACCTGGGTGCTCTACGACGACGTGCTGCCCGCCGTGAAGGCGCTTAAAGGAAAAGGGCTGGTGCTGGGCCTAATCTCCAATATGCGCCTGGGCAGGGCCGGGCTCGACCCCTTCTTAGACGTCGTGGTCACCCCGGACGACGCCGGAGCCGCTAAGCCAGACCCGCTCATCTTCCGGGCGGCGCTTAAGCGGGCCGGGGTAACGGCTGAAGCAACCGTCTATATCGGCGACCAGTACCAGCTGGACGTAGTCGGGGCGAGAAAAGCGGGGATAAGGGCCATATTAATCGACCGCTACGGCATAGCCACCGAAACCCCGGACTGCCCGGTTATCAAAAGCTTCTCGGAAATCTTAGGCTTCGTTTAAGGCGCCGGGTTTACTTGTCTCGACCCCCGGGGGTATAATGCCACCGTTACCTACCACGGTTCCGGTAACTAAGATAAATGCGGCAACGGTTTCGAAAAGCACTATATCTCACGCTCCGGTCTTTCGCGCTGCCCTTCTTCAAAATCCTGTTCTCCCTGCTGACACGCTACCGGGTGACGGGACAGGAGAACGTTCCTGAAAACGGGCCGCTACTCATCGTGGCCAATCACCTGAGCGACTCCGACCAGTATCTCCTGTACATCACCATCAAGCGGCGCATAATGTTCATGGCCAAAGAGGAGCTGTTTCGCTCCCCCCTGGTAAGGGCCCTGGCCTTGGGTTTCGGCGCCTTTCCCGTCCGTCAAAACGGGGCCAGCCGGCAGGCGCTGGTCGAGGCCTACCGGATTCTGGACAGCGGCCTGGCTCTAGCCATGTTCCCCGAGGGGGCCAGAAGCCGAGACGCCGGGCTGAGGCGGGCGCTACCGGGAACCGCCCTCATCGCCCTGGATAAGAAGGTGCCCATCCTGCCGGTAGGCATTACCGGTATGGAGGCCAAGTGGAAGGGTGTCCCCTGGGCAGCTATTCACCGGCCCCGGATAAAAGTCACTATCGGCCGCCCCTTTTACCTGCCCGATATAGGCCACCGGCCGACCAAGGCGGAGCTCCGCGAACTGGCGGACTCAATCATGGCGCGCATCGCCGGACTGCTGCCCCCCGAGTATCACGGCTACTACGCAGCGGCACCGAAAGACGAGCGGGCCGGACCGGAATAAGGCAAGGGCTTCCCGTTCTCTATTCGGCTAAGGGGCGTCTCAGCAGCACCGAGATAATCATGGTATTGCGCGAGAAGGTGATATTGTGGGAGTTAACCTCCCAGCCCTCAGGGATGGACTCGGGGAGATGACTAAACACGTCGCCTATTATCCTGGTAAGGGACTCCTGGTGCTCTTCCAGCGTCAGATGAGGAACCACCCCCCGCTCCTCCGGGTTAAGGTACTCCACCAAGACTTTATATTCGTAACGATGCCCCTTCATTGTTCTCCCCCCTGGTTGGATTTCCTAGCTCCTTCAGTCTCTTAAGCGAACCTCGGCGGTGTCGCCGGGTAGGAAGTGAACCTCGATACGCTGCCCCCGCATGGCCACTAGCGCCGCCTCCGAAGCCGGCTCACCGGCGAGGTACACCTCGCGGAAATGCATGCTACGCAGGGTCTTGATAATAGTACCCGTTTCCTTATCGACGGCCCGTGGCTCCCGAATCGTGAGCCGCTTAAAAGACCCCCGCCCGGTAGTGACTACCGAGGCCTCGTCGAGAACGCCCCTTAAGAATCGCTCGCCGGTATCTTCCATGAAAACCCCTTAGCGCCGCGACTAGCGCCCGCTATTCAGCCGGAACTCCCACTGGCAGCAGATATCGTCCTGAGCCACCCGGGGCGGTGCCTTGAGGCAGCCGACCTCTATCTCCGGGTTAAAGCAGGCGGCGTAGGCTTTAAGGATCCTGGGCTCGACCAGGGTGCAAATCTCGCTCTCCCGACCCTCCCCCTCCTTCTCCAAGGCCGCCAGCGTGGGGCAGTAGCTAACCGTAAACCGACCGTAGCTTCCGTCCCTGACCTCCATACGGCACTCCATGAGCTGAAACCAGGGGCAGAACTGCAGGGCCTTCATCAGGGCGGCGACATCGTCCCCCTCGATTTTCAGTCCGCCCCTGATTTTGGACATTTCGTAGCGGCAGACGCGCTCCCAGGCCTGGATATCGCAGGCGAGCGCTTCTTTATTCCCCAGCCGCTCCTTCACGGTGAGATACCAGAAGCCGTCCAGGGCCACGTATAGCTTCTGGTAGAGCCGTGCTAATCGGGCCAGGGTGGCCGGGGAGAAATCGCTGAGCCTTAGCTCAGGACGGAACTCGCCGCTGTAGTCATGCAACCTGGGCAACGGAGCCTCCTTCATGGCAAGCCGTCTGGCCGGTAAGCCCGGAAAAAGACGCTGCCACCATGGGATAAAAAGCCGTCATCAGTCTGACAAACGACCCTGGGGACGAAGTTACTCCTTGGGCTGGCGAGACTTTTTCTCACCGCTGTCCAGAGAAGCCGCCCTGGAGGGCGATCCTATCGAGTGCTCTGGGGCGCTAAAGGGAGAGTAGCCCTGGGAAACCGGCCGGCCGTCCTCGACGATAGCCAGTCCGACACCGCACCTGGGGCACACCTGATGTCGCGGGAAACGCAACGCCCACCCGAAGTAGCGGGCCCCGCACTTGGGACATTTACCCTCCAGCATACACCTATGATAACAGAAAGGCCTTTTACGGGGTCAAACCCCCATGTGCGAGAAGTGGGCGCTTTTCCGGGCCGACCAACGCTTCCGGATTGCGGTATACGCACTTTTTCGGCAAGTTTCGGGGGTATCCTCGCTGCTTATGCCCGGTTCCGCAATCGGAAAGACTTCTAGCCGAAAGGCTAGCGGCGTGGTAAAATGAGGCGAGATGACGGAAGAGGCGCGCGAGCAGATAGACGACTTGTTCGCCCGGGTTAGGCTCCGCCTCTTAGAGCTGAGACAGGGCGACCCGGAGACCGTGGCCGAGCTAAAGTCGCTGGTGAGCCAGCTCGAGGACTATGTGGAACGGCTGGTTATCGACTCCCTGAGGCTGAAGAGCCTGGAGGCTAAGGCCGGAAAGGTAACCCAGGCCAGAAAGAAGCCCCGGGGGAAGACCGGCGGTAAATAGCCACCCGGTAAGCTCCGACCAGCCAACAGACCGTCACGCTACCGGACTTTCCGGAAAGGAGGCCGCCTCTTGGCCGAACTAGCCGCCTTTGAAGCAAAGCTGGGGGTCTCCTTCAGCGACCCGTTGCGGTTGAGGCAGGCCCTGACCCACAGCTCCTACCTTAACGAGAACCCGCTAGAGGCCCCGGAATGCAACGAAAGGCTGGAGTTCCTCGGCGATGCCGTGCTGGGCCTGGTAATCAGCGAAAAGCTCTACCGCGACCTGCCCCAGGCCGACGAGGGGGAGATGACCAAGCTCCGCGCCGCTCTGGTGAAACGGGACACCCTAGCCCGGGTGGCGGCGGCCATCGGCCTCGGCGACTACCTCTACCTGGGCAGGGGCGAAGAATCAAGCGGCGGGCGCCGTAAGAAGGCTAACCTGGCCTGCGCTCTGGAGGCGGTGATTGCCGCCGTCTTCCTAGACCAAGGCCCGGCGGCCACCGAGGACTTTATCCTGAGACTGTTCCAGGAAGAACTGGCCCATGCGCTGAGCCAGGGCGGCACCACTAACTATAAGTCCCGGCTTCAGGAACTCCTCCAGTCCCGCGGGCAGTCCCCACCCGTCTACCACCTGGTGGAGACGAGCGGGCCGGACCACGAGCGCCGCTTTACCATCGAGGTGCGCGCCGGGAACACCGTGCTGGGGCGGGGGAGCGGTAAGAGTAAGAAGCTCGCCGAGACGGCGGCGGCCCGCGCCGCGCTGGAGCACCCCCGGGACTGACTTAACCCCTCAAGCCAGCTTTACACCCCGTTATCCCTTTGCTAAACTTATTCCTAGAAGCGTAAGACCAATACTCAAACAGAGGTGCTACCATGGGGAAACGAGACTACCGGCACAGAGAACCAAAGAAAACCAAGAAAACAACCAAGAAAATCTCGGCGGAGACCATCCTGACAGCTCCACCCACGGTAGAGGTAATCAAAAAGGGAAAGAGGGAAACCGAGACGGAGGAGTAGGAGATAGCCGCTTACGAAGCGCTCTACCGCAGCGGAGAGCTCAGGGCCAGGGTAGCCCGGGCGAAAGAGATACTCCGGGCGCAACGTCTCTCCCCCCTTAACTGCGGCGTAGACCGTATTGCCGGTGAAAGTGACCAGTGCCGTGCCACCTTACCCGGCGGGCCAGGGAGACCGCCCGGCTACCGAGACTTACCCTGAGGTAAGAAAGGCACCATGAGTGATTTAGCCGCAGTTAAGATAGTAATCTACGGACACGTCCAGGGCGTTTACTTCCGCGCCTTCACCGAGCAGCAGGCGGAAATGCTGGGGATTACGGGCTACGTCCGTAATCTACCCTCGGCGGAAGCCGTGGAGGTCTGGGCCGAGGGCGAAAGAGATAAGCTAAAAACACTGATTTCCAGGCTGAAAACAGGCCCGCCCAGAGCCAGGGTGACCGAGGTAACCACCGCATGGCCGGCCTACACCGGGAGATACGCCGGCTTCAGCATCCGGTATTAGTCCGGCGCCGGCCGTATCCCGTAGTAGTGCTCATCCTTAAGCAGGCGGGAGAGAACCTCGACCGAGGCGCGGTAGCCCTCCCCGCCGAGCCGCTCCCCGAGCCGCCGTGATATCTCCGTAAGCTCAAGGGGCTCGTTACCGCCGGCCAAAAGAATACGAAAGACACCGGTCAGAATGGGAAGCTCGCCGCTGATAAAATCGGGGGCCTGAGAGCAGCAATCTCTCAGGCTCGCTACCAGCTTAGCCTCGGAAAGCCGACCCTTCTCCAGCCGCTCCCGGCAGCGGGGACACAGGCAGTCCCGCACCAGGGTGGGAAACGAGCGGGCGTTCTGCCGGTACCAGTCCAGGTCAATGAACCAGCGCGGGGCGGGAACCGGCTCCGTATTCAGATTATCTTCAGCCATTAGGCCTTGCCCCCTCAGCACAAGGCTTTCTAGCCTTCGAACAGTATCTTAGCCACCTGAATCAGGTCAACGTACTCCGTCTTGACTCCGAGCAGCTCGGAGGCTTCGCAGTCCACCTCATAGGGCTCGCCGACAAAGACCTTCCCGTAATCAACCGCCTCACCCTGCGTCGGGTCGTCCTGGGTCATGAACTGCTGAGAGGCCTCGATGATGCCCAGGTCGAAGGGCAGGGTGAAATAGAGATCGGTAATCACCCGGTCTATCCCCAGGCTGAACAGGTCGCGCCAGCCGGGCCCGTACTTGCTGCTGGGCAGCAGGGTAAGCAGGTTCATCAGGCTGAAGCTGCCCCGCCCCCGAGCCAGCTTTAAGGGGGATACCGTTATCAAGTAGTCGCTGGACAGGATGACGTTCGGTATCCAGAAGGTCGGCACCGCCAGGGGCTTGGTCAGGGGGTTATCCACCTCCACCCAGATACAGTCCTTAACGTCCAGGGTCAGCAGCCGGGGGAAGTCGTAACCCAGTGACTGATATATCGGCTTGACCGGCTGCCCGTCGGCAGTGCCCTCAAGCAGGAGGATGTCGGCGTCGCTCACCCGCCGGATGCCCTCGATTATCACCGCGATCATCTCCCGGCTGGTAGTCGCCGGATAGGGCAGCGGATAGCCGGCACAGGGCTTAATCAGAACCCGCCGCGCCCGCGAGACCACCGGCGGCGGCTCGAAAACAAACTCCGAATCCTTGAATATCAAGGCTGAAAATTCCTCCTAAGTCGACGCTAAAGCTAAGTCTTTTTTACGCCAGTCCAGCATCATCACCCGAACCTTATCCCCGGCGGCTACCCCCGCGCTGTCCTCGGGGATAATCGCGAGACCATTGGCCAAGGTCATCGAGGTCAGCACCCCGGAGCCCTGGGGCCCGGTCAGCCGGGCGAAATACTGCCCCTCGCGTTGCGACACCACCGCCCGGGCGAAGATACGCCGCCCGTCGGTGTTGACCACGTCTTCCTCAATCACCGCCTCGATAAGGGGCCGAGCCAGGTCTTTCCTCCCCATCATCTTGAGCAGGGCGGGGCGGGCAAAGAGCTCAAAGGTAACCATGACGCTCACCGGATTACCCGGCAGTCCCAGATGGGGGATTTTTATTTCGGCCCCACTCTTACTAACCCCTTTAATCATGCCAAAGGCAACCGGCTTCCCCGGCCTCATGCGCACCGTCCAAAAGCTAACCTTACCCTGTTTTGCCAGCACATCCTTAACGACATCGTAGTCTCCCATTGAGACGCCGCCGCTGGTAAGGAGCATATCGGCGCTAATCCCCTCGCGGAGACGGGCCACCAGGGAATCCTCGCTATCCCGGACGACATCCAGTATCTCGGGGATAGCCCCGTAGTAGCTCACCAGGGCCGCCAGGCTGTAGCTATTGCTGTTATAAATCTTACCTTCGTCCAGAGGCTGGCCGAGGTTAACCAGCTCGTTCCCGGTGGCCAGCACCGCCACCCGGGGCCGGCGTATTACCTTCACCGTTTGCCGCCCCAGAGACGCCAGAACCCCGACCTCAGCCGGGCTAATCACCAGCCCCCGCTTTAGCACCCGGCTCCCCCGGGCAATATCCTCTCCGGCATAGCGGACGTCCCAGCCGGGCTTGACCTCGGTCATGATGCCGATTTCCGCCGCCGGCCCGGAGCGAAGCGCTTCATCAGTACCCTCAAACCTGACGATGCTGTCCGCCCCCTCGGGCAGCGGGCCGCCGGTCATGATTCGAACCGCCGTCCCCGCTTCCACCCGGCAACCGGAAGCAGCCCCCGCCGCCACCCTATCCACCACGCGCAAAACTCGCGGCCTCTCCCGGCTGGCTTCCCGGGTATCCGCCGCCCTGACGGCGTAGCCGTCCATGGCCGAGTTATCCCGCGGCGGCACGTCGAAGGGGGCAGTTATGTCCTCAGCCAGAACCCGTCCCAGCGAGTCCAGGATGGGGCTTTCCTCTTCGTCGAGAACCTCGACGCTATCCAGAACCCTGGCCAGCGCCTCCTCAACGCTTATCATGCCTTAACCCCCAACAGGTCCCTGGCCCGGGCCAGGTCAGCCTTGGTATTGATATTGAAAAAGCTCAGGTGTTCGGGGTCGAACCGCTCTATCTCCTCAGCCTCGACATACCTTACCCTGACCAGATGGAAAAGCCGCCTGATGCTCAAAATTCCCTCTTCCAGCAGGCGCCCCATGGGTTCCAGGCAGGCCCGGGAATAAACGGCGTGGAGCGGTTCCACCCAATACCCAAGCCGCGGCACCACCAGGTCATAACCGGCGGAGACATCTATCATATAGCTTAACAAGGTACGGTTCAGGAAGGGCATGTCACAGGCCACGACCACGTTATAGGGAGAATCCGAAAGCCTTAAACCGGTGCAAACACCACCCAGCGGGCCTTTACCGGGGTAAATATCGCTGACCACTTTCAGCTGCGGGTAGCCTTTAAGGCAGGGAGAGGACAGCTCTTGAGCGGTAACCAACAGAATGTCACCGTCAAGAAAACCAAGCTGGAGCAGAACTCGCTCCAGCAGACTTCTCTCGCCAAGGTTCTCCAGCGCCTTTTTTCGCCCCAGACGCAGGCCGCCACCACCGGCCAGAACCATGCCGCCTATATTCAAAATCACATCTCGATTATCTAAAACCCCACTATAATAATTTTACCACGTTAGTCAATAGCCCGAACCGGTTAGGGAAGCCCCCACCCAAACGAGGCGCTTCCTAATCAGGGGGCACCGCTACGAAGCCAGCTCCAGAACCTTAGCCACCAGCTTCTCGATACCCAGGGCTATCTTGGAGATAGTGGGGCCGAGCATATAGGCCGGGGTGGAGACGACCTTATTTTCTTCGTCAACCGCAATCTGGTCGACCTGACAGGTAACATGGCTCCCGCCCATTTTCTCCACGGCGGCGGCGGTAGCCCGGTCGGTACCGATGGTTACCTTGGCCCCCAGGACCTTAGCCGCGATAGTCGGGGCGATACAGATAAAGCCGGTCGGTTTTCCCGCCTGGTGCATCTCCCTAATCAGGCCGGCTACCTCCGGCCTTACGGTGCAGTCCGCTCCTTTCAGGGCAAAATCGCACAGGTTCTTCGCCGCCCCAACCCCACCGGGCAGTATCAGGGCGTCGAGCTCGCTCGCCGTAACCTGCTTTATATCCTTAATCTCGCCCCGGGCTATCCGGGCGGCTTCGACCAGCACCTGCCTCTTTTCGCCGGTCGCCCGGCCGTTTACGTGGTTAACCACGTCATACTGAGCGATATCGGGGGCGATGCAGACTATCTCGGCGCCCGCCCTATCCAGAAAGAACAGCGTCAGGGTCGCCTCATGGACTTCGCTCCCGTCATACATCCCGCAGCCACACAGTAAAACGCCTACCCTTGTCATCAGTGTCCCCTCCTCTGAAAATCTTTTCGTAAACTTAAATTACTACCCCTCGGCCAGCGACAGCACGAGGTTCACCAGGGTGCGCACCGGCACCCCGGTAGCGCCCTTGACCAGGCAGCCCCGCTCTTTATCGCTGAGGAAGGTGCCGGCGATATCCAGGTGCACCCAGGGGGTATCGCCGACGAACTCAGCCAGAAACTGGGCGGCGGTAATGGCGCCGCCGTAGCGGCCGCCGCTGTTCTTGATATCGGCAACATCGCTCTTGTTGAGCTCTTTATACTGCTCGTGCATCGGGAGCTGCCAGGTAGGCTCGCCCGCCTCGGCGGCGGCTTTAAGCACCCCGTCCATAAGCTCCTTACGATTACCGAAGGCGCCGCTATAGAAGTCGCCCAGGGCGATGTGACAGGCCCCGGTCAGCGTGGCGATATCGATAATGCTCTTCGCCCCGAGCTTAAGCGCGTAACCCAGAGCATCAGCCAGAACCAGACGGCCCTCGGCGTCGGTGTTGACAACCTCAATGGTCTTACCGCCCAGGGCGGTAATCACGTCACCCGGCTTTAAGGCGCTGCCGCTAGGCAGGTTTTCCGTAGCCGGAACCAGGGCTACCACGTTAATCTTAGGCTGAAACCGGCTGATAGCCCTCATGGCGGCGAGCACCGCCGCCCCGCCGGCCATATCCCCCTTCATCTCGCTCATCTTCTCCGAGGGCTTTATCGAGATACCGCCGGAATCAAAGGTTATCCCCTTACCCACCAGGGCCAGGTCAACCCCGGCGGAGCCGCTACCCCGATAGCGGAGCACGATTAACCGGGGCGGCTCCCGGCTCCCCTGGGCCACACCGAGCAGCGCCCCCATGCCCAGTTTCCGCATCTCGGCCGGCTCCAGAACCTGGCACTTAAGCCCGCAATCTGCGGCCAGCTCCTTGGCCTTCTCGGCCATAATAGCGGGGGTCATGTAGTTAGCCGGCTCGTTAGCCATGTCGCGCGCCAGGTTAGTCGCCTCGGCCAGCACCCGCCCCCGGCGGCAGCCGGACTCCAGCTTCTGCCGCTCATTCTCATCGGCGGCCACCAGGGTAAACTCCTTAATTTCGCCGTAATCCGCCTCGCCGGTCATGTGCCGGCGGAAGCGATAGAGGCCGAGCAGGGCGCCCTCGGCTATCGCCTGGGCGCTGGCCGCAGGACTGATATCATTAACGCCCGCCCCCTGAGCCACGGTGGCGATACTCGCGGCGCCCATCTTACGGAGCCGGCGGCAGGTCTCGGCCACCGCCCCGCAGAGTCTGTCCCGGGACAGCTCCGCCGGCTTACCCAGGCCGGTAACCACCGCCCGGGCCGCCGCCAGCTTACCCAGGCTGTGAATGACGGTAACCTCGTTAAGCCTACCCTTAATCTCGCCCTGGCTGATGAGTTCGGAGACAGCGCCCCCCAATGCCTTATCCAGGGCCGCAATATCGCCGTCGAGACACCCCGTTCCCTCAAAGAAAC
This sequence comes from Dehalococcoidales bacterium, assembly GCA_016931015.1. Classification (GTDB taxonomy): domain Bacteria; phylum Chloroflexota; class Dehalococcoidia; order Dehalococcoidales; family UBA5760; genus UBA5760. Next base: position 8,098 of record JAFGFP010000022.1, on the reverse strand, counting down.
CAACGACTACGGCGTCAGCCTTAATCTCGGTAATACTACCGGTTACAACCTTAATCTCCATTAAAATCTCCTTTTTAGCGACTAACCTCCCGGATAACCTTGTCTATCACCGGAGTGATATCCTGCGAGGTATCCACCGCATAGTGCCGGCGGCGGATTTGCTCAAGCTGCGGCTTCATACGCTGGTAAACAGACCAGTCGGCTTCCGAATTAGTCCCGGGGTCGGTTTGCCTCTCTTTAAGCCGCTGGTAAACGAGCTCCGGCGGCGCCTCGACCCGCACCAGCACCAGCTTAACACCAAAGCGCTCCGCAATGCGGTAGAGCTTCTCGCGGTAGTGCTGGGACAGGTTGGTGGCGTCGAAGATGACCGGGAGACCCTGCCGTAAGAGCCGCTCGATAAGCAGGTGGCTGGCCCGGAAAAGCCGGGCGCTCTCCGCCGAGCTGTAACCCGGCGCGAGAAAAAGGGTGCGGCGCAGGTGGTCGCTCTCCAGGATAACCGCCGCCAGCCTCTGGGCTAGGCAGTGACAGAAGTAAGACTTCCCGGTTCCGGGGAGGCCGCTAACCACAATCAGAAAGGGCCGGGCCCAGGCTTCGGGGAAGCGCCCCAGCCCGCTGAGCAGCTTCTCGACATCAGAAGCAGTTTCGGTCTGTTCCACACCCCTAATTATAGAGCTTTTAGACCCACTTCGCCAGGGGGGCCTGGCCTTAAACCGGGCGCTCCAGGGGCTAAACCCTAATCTCCACTACAGAAGGCAACCCCAATCAGCCCCGGCCCGATGTGCGCCCCCATCACCGGGGTAAACTCGGTGATGAATAGCTCGCTACAGTCGAAACGGGAGGCAATCTGCTCTTTTAGCAGCTCGGCGTTTTTCAGAGCGTCGGCGTGCATCACGGCGACACGAAGGGGCAGCCCCTTAATCACCATCTGCTTCATTATCTTCAGCATCCGGGCCATGGCCCGGGGCGTCGTCCGGGTGTTGGCCAGTAGACGGGCGTCGCCGTCGTCGAGAGTGAGCAGGGGCTTAATTTTAAAGAGCGAGCTCGCCCAGGCCGCCGCCTTGGGCACGTGGCCGCCCCGAACCAGATAGTTAAGGCTATCCACCATAGCTATCAGGTGCACGCGCCCCGCCACGCTCTTCGCCCTGGCTAAGACCTCGTCCAGGCTCTGCCCCGCAGCGGCGGCCCGGGCCGCCGCCAGCACCACCATCCCCTGAGCCGCCGCCGCCGTGCCGCAATCGAAAACCTCAATGGCGACCCCGGGGAGAGACTCCCCGGCCCGTTCCCTGGCTACCTGCGCCGAGCTGAACTGCCCGCTGAAGCTGGACGAGATGGTGATACAGAGAATACCGGGGGCTATCCGGTTGGCCCGGCGGTAGGCCTCAAGGTGCGCCCCCGGCGAAGAGTGCGATGTCGTGGGCAGCTCCTCCGTCTCCCGGAGGAGGGCATAAAACTTGGTAGGAGTGATATCCACTCCGTCCTGATATGTCTTGCGCCCGATGATAACGTTGAGCGGCACCAGCCCGATACGATACTCTCTCAATAGCTCGCCGGGAATACAGGCGCTGCTATCGGTAATAATAGCCACCTTCTGAGTCATGAGAACGAATCACCCCGGTCAAACGGTAAGAAAAATACCCCGTGCGAATCGTCTCATGATAACACCTGAGACTACTTTATACAATACGCACCCCGAAACCCGGCTTTGGGAAGTAAGCCGCAGGTGTGGTATAAATATAAAGGCGAGGCCGAGATATGCTGCAGAGCGATAACCTGAATACCCTGGCGGCGCGAGTCGCCGAGCTGGTTCTTTCGTCCCAAAGAGTGGTCGTCTTCACCGGCGCCGGTGTCAGCACCGAGTCGGGACTACCCGACTTCCGCAGCCCCGGCGGCATCTGGGACAGGTTCGAGCCGGACGACTTCACCTACCAGAGGTTTGTCAGCCGTCCGGAGACCCGCCGGCTCTGGTGGCAGCTGATTTACGAAGGCAGCCTGAGCCAGGAGGTTAAACCCAACCCCGCCCACCACGCCATCGCCGAGCTGGACCGCCTGGGTAAGCTGGACTCGGTCATTACTCAGAATATCGACAACCTCCACCAGGCGGCGGGGGTGCCCGACGAGAAGGTCTTCGAGCTCCACGGCAACCTGCGCTGGAGCGTCTGCCTGGACTGCGGCCGGCGCTACCCCTTCGAGCAGGTCAAAACCAGGCTGGACGAAGGGCACCACGCCCCCTGCTGCGAGGACTGCGCCGGTATCTTAAAACCGGGCATCGTCTTCTTCGGGGAGATGCTGCCCGATGGCGTCTTCGAAGCCGCCGTCAAGCGCGCCGAAGGGGCCGACCTCATCATGGTCATCGGCTCGACCCTGATTGTCTACCCGGCGGCCGAGATTCCGGCCCGCGCCTGCCGCTCGGGGGCCAGACTGGCCATCATTAACCTCAGCCCCACCCCGATGGACTTCGAAGCCAGCGTCCTGGTTAGAGCCAAAGCCGGGGAGACCATGGCTAAGGTTATGGAGCTAATAAGAGAAAGGCTTTAAACACGCTATCTAAAGCCCCTTCCTCACACAACCATAAGGGAAATGTAAGCACCATGGCGCCCTTAAAGACAAGGCCCGGCTAGCGCACCCGGGTTACGGCTATCCAGACCCCCAGCCCCACCGCCAGCAGGCTGATAACCAGGCTCATGGGGCTGAACCATAACCAGGGGCCCCAGGGCGGGAAAATGCTAATCACGAAGCTAAGGGCGACGCCAGCACCGGCGATAGCGGCCAGAGTCCGGCCGCGCTTACGGTTGACGGAACGGCCCACCACCTCGCCGACGGCATAGCCGAAACCGGCCGCCAGCAGGAAGTTAAAGTAGGGGACGCCCATCACCGCCCTGATTGCCCACCAGGCAGCCCCGCAGGCAAAGGCCATACCCACCGCAGCGCCGACCGCCCGCAGGTAATAGTCGGCGGTGACCTGAAAGGTGGGCAGCTTCTGCAGCCGGGCACAGTCCCGGCACCGGGCACCCACCGGCGTCTGCACCAGACACTTGGGACATATCGGTTTACCACACTTACCGCAGCGTAGATTGGTTTCGACGTCAGGATGAGTCGCACACTTCATTTCCGATTACCAACCAGCCTTCCCTGTTTTTCCTGCTCCGCCAGAACGAGACTCATCCAGGCTTCCTTGTCCCTCATATCCCGGTCGAAGAGGAGACGATTAGCGAGTATCTGCCGCTTACTGAGAGAGGTAACGCTTATCGGCTGCCGCGCCGTAAGGCGTCTGGCGACCAGTATCAGGAACATGGCTAAATAGCCCAGGGTCAGGGGCAGCGACCGGATAAGCAGCCAGACGACCAAGGGGAAAGCGGCCACGATAATGAACACTCCCAGGGGCAGACGCTTGAAATAGGCGCTGATAAGAGCCACCGACCCGTAGACGACGGTAACCAGAAACATCGTGCCCAGGGGAACCAGCTGGTTTATTAAGGGCAGCAGAAAGCCGACCCCCATGGTGGTGATAACCCCCCGGCCCCCGGCGAAGCGGAGAAAGACCGGCCAGTTGTGGCCCACGATGGCGGCGATGCCCACCACCATCTGTTCGGTAACCCCCAGACCCAGCCTCCAGGCCACCCCCAGCATAATCATCCCCTTAACCGAGTCGAAGATGACGACCGGAATAGCCGTCCGCCTGGAGGTGAAGCGCATCAGGTTAGTCGCCCCCACGTTACCGCTGCCGTACTGCCGGATATCTATGCCGCGCGACCACTTACCCGCCAGATAGGCTGAGGGCACCGAGCCCAAGAGATAGGCTCCCACTACTACCGGCCAGAAGTTATCAGACATAAGCTCTCCCGATAAGGCGTTTCCGCACTAGGGATAGTCTAAGTATACTACAGACCGCCTCAGCCGGATACCCCCCGCCGCGCTAAAGCGATGAGCCGTTCCGCCGCCGAGAGCGGGACATCGGCCCCGCCGATAATAACCTCGGCGGCATCATCCAGACCGTGATAGTCGCTGCCGCCGGTAGCCGCTAGGCCGTGCTTCTCCGCCAGGTCGAGGAGCCGGGCGACCTCGGCCGGGCTGTAGTCCTTATAGTGGGCCTCGATACCCACCAGACCGACCGCCTTCAGCCGGGCGACCACCGCCTCCGGGTCGTGGGTCGTCAGGGGGTGCGCCAGCACCGGCAGCCCGTTAAAACGCGCTACCAGCTCCACGGCCGCCGCCGGGGTCAGCTTGCGACGCTCGACGTAGGCCGGGCCGTCCCGACCGATATACTCGGTAAAGGCCTCCTTGAGCGAGCCGATATAGCCCTTCTCCAGCATGGCCTGAGCCAGGTGTGGCCGGCCCACCGAACCGGCGCCGGCTATCTCCTGCACCCGCGCCCACTCGATATCGACCCCCAGGTCGCCGAGTTTAGCTATCATCGCCTGCGCCCGCTCCCGCCGGGAGCCGCGCATTCTGTCCAGCCGGGCGACTAGCTCAGCGTCGGTATAATCAATGAAGTAGCCCAGGACGTGAACCTCGCCCTGAGGCTCGTCCGTACTGAGCTCAACGCCGGGAATGACGGTGAGCTCCGGGAAGTCTTTGGCCGCAGATAGTGCCGGGCCGACCCCGGCCACCGTGTCGTGGTCGGTAAGGGCGATAACCCTTAGCCCCCGTCTCGCCGACTCCCGGACGACTTCTTCCGGGCTGAGCCGACCGTCGGAAGCGTTGGAGTGGAGGTGAAGGTCGACCCGAGACACGGCTAGTCAACCTCCCGGGAGACCCGTTCGATACCCAGCGCCCGGCCGCTAGCTTCGTCCACCTCGACCAGCACCGCGTTGAGTTCGACTCTGCCCTTACCCACCGCGAGACGGTGGGGTATCATGGTCAGAAAGCGGCTGGTCACCGCCTCAATGTCATCGCCGATAACCGAATCAATGGGGCCGGTCATGCCGATATCGGTGACGTAGGCCGTACCCTGGGGCAGCAGCCGGGTGTCGATGGTGCCCACGTGAGTATGGGTGCCGAGCACGGCGCTCACCCGACCGTCCAGGTAGCGTCCCAGGGCCACCTTCTCCGAGGTGGCCTCGGCGTGGAAGTCGACGATGATAACCGGCGGCTTAGACTCAAGCCCACCGAGCAGCCTGTCCATAGTCCGGAAGGGGCAGTCGAAGCTGCCCATAAAGGTCCGGCCGATGAGGTTAACCACCATGACCGGGCCGACCGTGAGATAGCCCCGCCCCGGCACACCCGGCGGGTAGTTTAGAGGGCGTATAATGGGGAGCTCGCCGTCAAGGTGGGGGATAATCTCCCGCTCCGCCCAGACGTGGTTCCCCGAGGTGAGCACGTCAACCCCGGCCTCCAGCAGCTCCTGAGCCGTAGCCAGGGTTACCCCGATACCGCCGGCGATATTCTCGGCGTTAGCTACCACTAGGTCGACCCCATACTGCTCAACGATACCGGGCAGGAGCTTAGCCAGCGCCTGCCTCCCCGGGCGGCCGATTACGTCGCCAATCACCAGTATTAACATAGGCTTCCCAAACCCGTCACTTTCTTACTTAAATTCTTCGTACCCCTCAAGCCGCCGCCGGGGCTACTTGGCGTAGTCCACGGCCCGGGTCTCCCGGAGCACGGTAATCTTAATCTGCCCGGGGTACTGCAACCCTTCCTCAACCTTCTTAACGATGTCCCGGGCCAGCCTCATCGCCCCCAGGTCGTCAATCTCCTCGGGCCTGACCAGGATACGGATTTCGCGGCCGGCCTGGATGGCGTAGGTCTTCTCCACGCCCTTGAAGCTGCTGGCAATATCCTCGAGCGCCTTGAGCCGCTGCAGGTAGCCCTCCAGCGATTCGCGCCTGGCCCCAGGCCGGGCGCTGCTGATGGCATCGGCGGCGGCCACGATAAAGCCCCAGAGACTGGTGGATTCCGTCTCTCCGTGGTGCTCGGCGATACCCTGAACCACCTCGGCGGACTTATCCCACTGCTTGACCAGGTCGGCGCCGATAGCCGCATGGGTACCCTCCACCTCGCGGTCTACCGCCTTCCCGATGTCGTGCAGCAGGCCCGCCTTCTTGGCGGTGGCCACGTTAGCCCCCAGCTCGGCGGCAATCATGCCCGCCATCTGGGCGACCTCAATGCTGTGAATCAGGACATTCTGCCCGTAGCTGGTACGAAACTTGAGACGCCCCAGCAGTCTGAGCAACTCGGGACGCAAGCCGGCGACACCGACATCGTAGGCCGCCTGCTCCCCGGCGCTGTAGATAACGGCATCGACCTCTTCCTTGGCCTTAGCCACTACCTCCTCGATGCGGGCCGGGTGGATACGCCCGTCCAGAATTAGCTTGTTCAGGGCTAGGCGGGCCACCTCCCGCCGCACCGGGTCGAAGCTGGACAGGGTCACCGCCTCCGGGGTGTCGTCGATAATCAGGTCGACGCCGGTAGCCTGCTCCAGGGCTCTGATATTACGGCCCTCGCGCCCGATGAGCCGCCCCTTCATCTCGTCACTGGGGAGTGAGATACTGGTCACGGTGGCCTCGGCGACGACCTCGGAAGCGCAGCGCTGGATAGCCTGCGCCAGAATCTCCTGAGTCTTCTTACGCTCGGACTCCTTAAGCTCCGCCTCCCAGTTCCTGAGCCGCCGCGAGGTCTCGTCCCTTATCTCGACCTCCACAGTCTCAAGCAGCGATTTCTTCGCCTCATCACTGGACATCCCGGAGATAAGTTCCAGCTGCTCGAGCTGCTTACCTCTGGCCTCCTCAAGCTGGGTGCGCAGCGACTCCACCCGCTCCGACTTATTCGTCAGCTCACGCCCGCGGCGCTCCACATCCTCCAGTTTACGCTCCAGGGTGGATTCCTTCTGTACCAGGCGGTTCTCGTTACGCTGCAGTTCCGTACGCCGCTCGCGGTACTCGGTATCAGCCGTTGCCTTTAGCTTGTCCGCCTCCCTCCTGGCTTCACGAATGGCTTCCTTGGCCTTGTACTCCGCCTCGGTGGCGATTTTAGACGCTTTCCTCTCGGCGAGGCGTACCTCCCGGTTCAGCCGGAAGCGTCTGAAGAAGTAAACGAAGGCGGCCCCGGCCGCGGCCCCAATGATGAAGCCGAACAGGGCCAACAGTACATTAATCTGACCGATATCTGGTTGCATTTTTTACCTCACTTCCGGGACAGCTCTGCCTCGAACGAAGGACAGGCCCCTAAAAATAGCCCGGACCGGACACCCGTAAAGACGGTGCCCACGCTATATTATCCAGAGTTACTCTCCCTCATTTCCTGCCAAAGCTGTGCCACAGTTTTACTTATGACGCCATAATCAAAGCCGCGCCGTCTGAGATACCCGCCCAAACGGCGGCGGAAGGCCTGATAGTCAGACAGGGGTAAGCGACGCGCCTTAGCCTGGGCGGCCCGGTAAGCGCTCTCGTCGTCGCTTACGGTAGCCGTCACCCGGCTGACAACCTCCTCGGCGATCCCCTTACGCCGTAGCTCCATCCTGGTGAGCGAGCCGCTGCGCGGGCTGAAGGCCTGCCGGTTGTCCTGCCAGAAGCGGGCAAACTCGGCGTCGTCCACCAGGGCCGCTTCCTTCAGCCTGACGAGCACCGCCTCAACGCTGCCATCGTCGAAACCGCGCCGGGAGAGCCGCTCCCTGAGTTCAAACTCGCTCCGGGGCCGGTAGCTCAAGTAGCCGTGAGCCGCATTGAGGCAGCGCTGAAAGGCGTCAGCCCTAGTCAAGTCTGCGAGCCGGTCGCTATCCAGCTCCTCGCCGACCCGGAGCCCCTGCTGCGCCGCTACCTCGGCCTCGAGCCCGAAGGCATACCGGCCATCGAGGTAGACCAGGATGCGCCTTCGACGCCCCCTACGAAGACGGAGGGCGGTAATCTTCTTCATTAAGCTATGCCCCTCTTAAAAACATGAGGCTGAAGCCTATGCCCCAGCCTTATCTACTCAATATTACCTGGCTAACCTTACCGGCTAAACCAGGCTCAATTTTCAGACACCGTAATCCGAGTGGCGACGGCTGAGGCTCTAATTTTCTGCTCGATTTCCCGAGCCAGCTCAAGATTCTGGCCCAGGTACTGCTTGGCATTCTCCCTGCCTTGCCCCAGACGAATATCACCATAGGAGAAAAAGGCGC
>JAFGFP010000137.1 GCA_016931015.1 Dehalococcoidales bacterium | reverse complement strand
TCTTGCCACGCCCTTCTTCGGCCCTTGATACCAAGGCATCCACCATGTGCCTTAACCGCTTGACCTGCTTCAGGATTGATATTAGACTCCGTATTCAGTTGTTAAAGTGCTATACACGCAAAAACGGCTTGGCGATTACCCACCAAGCCGTCGCCTGGTCTTTAATCACCGTTATCGTCCCTATGTGATAACTGTGCTCATAGACACCTTCATCCTCGACTGTGAGCTAATGTTAGCACAAAACTATGGCCTTGTCAAACAGAAATAGGGGTCTCTAAGGGAAAAGAAAAGCGCGGCCCCCCGGTGGGAAAAGACCTGTTCAAACCCCCGCCGCGATATCACGGCGAGTACCAGGGCCGGTATCCCTAGGGAGAAAACCGTCGGGGAGCGGATGGCTCCGCTCCCCTTCGATATCCCGGCTCAGGGTATAAGCTACTTCATCGCCTTAACGGCCATCTCAGCCGCATTGACCATGTGATAGGCAATCGGTGACGCCGTCAGGGCGGGATGGGTACCCATCTGAAAGAGGGCCATATCGTAGGCGGTAACCGAGTGCTGGATGCAGGCACCGATGAGATTCATCAGCTCCCCGATGCTGCTTCCGCCCGAGGCGCCGCCGCCGAGCAGCAGGCCCTTCTCCCTACAGAACACCAGCTTCAGATTAACATTGGCCATCCCGGGCATACTGCCAGGATGCCGGTCCGGCCCTACCGACTGACCGACTACCACATTGTATCCCTCTTTCCTGGCGGTGGTCTCCCCGAGACCGGCACAGCCAAAAGCTCGCTCACCGACTATGGTGCAGAAAACGCCGACGGCGCCGGGGTTCGAGTAACAGACACCGTAGAGATTAGCCCCGGCCACCCGGGCCTCCCCGGTAGCGATGGAGGCCAGCATGAGCCGGCTCGGCTTGCCGCTGAAGAAGGAGACCTTCTCCGCACAGTCGCCGCAGGCGAACACGTTCTCGTCGCTCAGTGCCCGCATGTGCCGGTCGACACGGATTCCCCCGGTCGGCCCTATCTCCAGACCGGCCGTCTCCGCCAGCCGGCTATCCGGCCTGGCGCCAACACCGACGATAACCATATCGGCCGGGAGCTCCTGGCCGTCGGAAAGCTTAACCCCGCTGACCTTACCGTCACCCGTGATGGAGGTCACCTTCTTATCGGTAAGTACCTTGATGCCCCTTTCCACGAGCACGTCTTGGGCCTCCTGACAGAACTCGTCGTCGAGGGCAAGCTTGAGGCAGCGGGGCAGTATCTCAACGATAGTCACGCTGCAGTCCTGGCAATCGCGGTGCTTGCGACACTCGTCGGCAAACTCGACCCCTATGAAACCGCCGCCGATGATAACCACTTTCTTAACCTGGTTCATGGTATCCAGCATCTGATTCAGGTAGGAAACGTCCTTCTTCACGCTGAATACGTTTTCCTTGTCCAGACCGGGGATAGGTAACTCCAGCGGCTGGGAACCGGTAGCCAGCACCAGCTTGTCGTAGCCAACCGCCTCACCATCGGCCAGGGAGACCACTTTCTTTTCACGATCCACGCCGACCGCTTCGCCCTTCAAGAGCTCGATACCATTCTTATCCAGCAAGGCATCGGGTATGAGGTTCTTCTCAGGGGAACCAACCGTACCGAAGACGTAGGGTATCCCGCAGGGAACCAGTACCTGCTCCTCCTTGCGGATAAGAATGACGCTCTTGTCCGGATAGCGTCGCCGGCAACTTATCCCGGCCGTGGGTCCGGCAGCGCTGCCACCAATGATGACAACATCGGCCTTTTTCATTAATACACCCCCCAATTTAATAAAATTTAATAAATAGTAAGGTTTGCGTCTCGACGGCAAACCGCCCGTATTGTAAACCAGCACCCAAGCAACACGCAAGTCCCTTTACCCGCTAGATACCAAAAAGTTAAGCAACGGCAGGGGTAATTTGCCTCGATACCGGATACTTGACAGGGGTCGCTTAATGGTCTATTATGGTCATAAGGGCGAAAAACAAAGGTAATTTTACTCATAATTATGCTCTTTAACCGGAGGTGAGGCGAAAGACATGGGCAGACGGCAGCGCTGGAGGCGGGTGGATTTTCTGCCGCCGGTAAGCTACTTCAAGCCGGCGGGGGTAAGGATGGCTCAGCTTACCGAGGTGCGGCTCTGCATCGAGGAGGCCGAGGCGCTCCGTCTGAAGGACATCGAGGGTCTGGAGCAGGACGAGGGCGCCCGGAGGATGAGCGTCTCGCGCACCACCTTCGCCCGGATACTGCTCTCGGCGCGGCGGAAGACGGCGGATGCCCTGCTCAACGGAAAGGCCATCAGAATCGAGGGCGGTAACTACGAGATGGCGGTACGGCGCTTCCGCTGCGAGCAGGGCCATGAGTGGGAGGTGCCCTTCGAGGTCATGGTCAAGGAGCCGCCCCGGTTCTGCCCCGTCTGTAAGACGCCCCACATCATGACGCTGTGGCCGTGGACGCCGGGAGGGAATATCGGAGGCAGGTGCCGACGGCTCAGGGGAAACGAGTAATAAAATCACTAAAGACCAAAATAGTTATATGAAGAGACCTAGAGAACCAAGGAAAAAGGAGGTGGAACATGGCTAACGGATTCGGACGCGGCCGTGGTTTCGGAGGCGGCGGGGGGCGGGGCTTTGGCTTTCGCGGTAGCTCGCCACCCTGGCCCTACGTGGGCCGCGGTAGAGGCGGCTTACCCCGCTGCGGATACTTCTTCGGCGCCGGAGCCTTCCAGCCGGGAACGCCGGGGTACGTCCCCGACACGGCGGGAGAATCAGAGCTTGGCTACCTCAAGAGCCAGGCAGAGGAAATAAAGAGCCGGCTTGAGGAAATCGAGGCCAGGAAGCGCGCCCTGGAGGCCGAAGACTAAGAAGTGCGATAAAGCGCGTCGTAAAGGAGGACACCATGCCAGGATTTGATGGTACCGGCCCCAGAGGGCAGGGCCCGATGACGGGAGGCGGCCGGGGATTCTGCAGCCCCTGGGGGATGAGAGCCGCCCCCGGAAGCTACGCTTACCCCCGATACGGGAGGTATCGCCCCGTGCCCCCGGCCCCGCAGATGAGCCGCGAGCAGGAGCTTGGGCTCCTGAAGACCGAGACCCAGAACCTGCGGGACGAGCTTAACGAGCTTGAGGCCAGGATAGGCCAACTCTCAGCCAAGAAGGAATAAGGAGAATTAATATGAGGATTGCAATTTCAGCCACCGGCCCGACCCTGGAGGCCGAGGTAGACCCACGTTTCGGGCGCTGTCAGTACTTCATCATCGCCGACCCGGAGACGAAGGAGTTTGAAGCCGTGGAGAACGAGAGCGCCATGGCCTCCGGCGGCGCCGGTGTCTCCACCGGTCAGGCGATTGCCGCTAAGGGCGTCGCCGCAGTGCTCACCGGGAACTGCGGCCCCAACGCCCACCAGGTGCTCTCGGCGGCCGGTATTCAGGTGATAACCGGGGTATCGGGAAAGGTTAAGGACGCCATCGAGGCCTACCAGTCGGGTAAGTTCCAGGCCAGCGACAAGGCCAACGTCCCCGACCACTTCGGCATGGGCGCTAACCCCGGCACGGGGGCTAATCCCGGTGCGGGAGCCAACCCCGGCACGGGCAGAGGCAGCGGCATGGGCCGAGGCATGGGTCGTGGTATGGGGAGAGGCATGGGCCGGGGCGTCGGCATGATGACCGGCACCAGGCCGGGTGTCGGGCCCGGTGGGGACTGCGTTTGTCCCAAGTGCGGGGCGCATACTCCGCACCAGCCCGGTAACCCCTGCTACAACATGAGCTGCCCCAAGTGCGGCACCCGGATGGTGAGAGGCTAAGTGATTATCGCGGTCGCCAGCGGCAAGGGCGGCACGGGAAAGACCCTGGTGGCGACCAGCCTGGCGCTCTCCCTGGCGGGGGAGCACCGGGTCAGCTTTCTGGACTGCGATGTCGAGGAGCCCAACGGGCACGTCTTCCTGAAGCCGAACCTTACCGGCCGCGAGGCAGTCACCATCCCGGTGCCCAAGGTAGCCGATGATAAGTGCAACTATTGCGGCAAGTGCGCCCAGGTCTGCGCCTATAACGCCATCGCCGTCCTGGGAGACCACGTGATGACCTTCCCGCAGCTGTGCCACGGCTGCGGCGCCTGCAGCTACCTCTGCCCGAAGGGAGCCATCTCCGAGGAACCCAGAGAGACGGGGGTGGTCGAGTGGGGGGAGGCGGACGGCATCAGCTTTGCCCACGGCGTACTTAACGTCGGCGAGGCGATGGCGCCGCCGGTCATCAGAAAGGTAAAAGAGCACGGCCGCGATAGCGAGATAACCGTCCGGGACATACCGCCGGGCACGTCCTGCCCGGTGGTGGAAGCCATCAAGGGGTGTGACTTCTGTCTCCTGGTAACCGAGCCGACCCCCTTCGGGCTGAACGACCTCGCCCTGGCCGTGGCAACGGTGAGGGAGATGGGTATTCCCTGCGGGGTCGTCCTCAACCGGGCCGGTCTCGGTGATACTAAAACAGAGGCATACTGCCGCCGGGAGAAGATACCCATCCTGCTTACCATTCCCCTGGACACCGAGATTGCCCGTCTCTACGCCGGGGGCACGGCTCTGGTGGCGGGAATGCCCCGGTGGCGGGACAAATTTCTTAAGCTTTTCGAGCGAATAAGGGAGCTGGTAGATGAAAGAGGTGGTAATACTCAGCGGTAAGGGCGGCACCGGCAAGACCAGTATCGTCGGCTCGCTGGCGGCCCTGGCAGAGAGCAAGGTACTCAGCGACTGCGACGTGGACGCCGCCGACCTCCACCTGCTGCTCAAGCCCTCCCGGAAGCGGGATACCGAGTTCTGGAGCGGTAAGCTGGCCCACATCGACCGGGACAAATGCACCGAGTGCGGCCTCTGTCAGGACTTGTGCCGCTTCGATGCCATCAGGGACTACACGGTTGATGCTACCGCCTGCGAGGGCTGCGGCTTCTGCTTTCAGGTGTGCCCGGCCGAGGCCATAACCATGGAGGAGAACCTCGCGGGGCACTGGTTCGTCTCGGAGACGAAATACGGGCCCCTGGTGCACGCCCGGCTGGGTATCGCCCAGGAGAACTCGGGAAAACTGGTGGCCCGGGTGAGAAAAGAGGCCCGCCACCTGGCTGAGACGCAGGGCCTGGACTATATCATCAGCGACGGCCCGCCCGGTATCGGCTGTCCGGTGATTTCGTCGCTCTCCGGGGCTAACCTGGCTATCCTGGTTACCGAGCCGACCCTCTCCGGAATACACGACCTGGTAAGGGTGCTCGGGGTCTGCCGTCACTTCGGGGTCCCGGCAGCGGTCTGCATCAATAAGTGCGACCTGAACGAGGAAAACCGCCGCCGGATTGAAGACTACTGCTCTAGCGAAGGGGTAGCGGTCGCCGCCCGGATTCCATTCGATAATATCGTGACCGAGGCCCTGACGCACGGCGTGCCCGTAGTCGAGTACTCTCAGGGCCGGGTTACTCAAGAGATAGAGAAATTATGGTATAGTATCTCCAGGATGCTAGAACAAGAAGGAAAGAGGTGATAAGCACTTGCCCATCTACGAATACGAATGTCTGAAATGCGGCGTGCGCTTTGAGCTTCGGCGAAGTATGGCCGACAGCGACCGCAAGGCAGAATGTCCCCAGTGCGGAGCACAGATTACACGCCGTATCTTCTCAATATTCGCCACGTCTTCTGCTCCCAACTCCTGTGCTCCAAGCACCTCTACCTGAAGCCTGAGCCGGTGAGGCAGTTTGCCCCACATGAGCTATTTGCGAGGAGATTAAATAAACGAATCGGAGGTTAATCTATGAGGTGTGCCGTACCAGTAACCGGCGGGGTGCTCTCGCCGCACTTCGGACACTGTGAAGCGTTTGCCATCTTTGATATCGACGAAGCGGCTAATAAGATACTGAAAAAGGAGCTCATCGCCTCGCCGGCACACCAGCCCGGTCTCCTGCCCGCGTGGCTGGCGGAGCAGGGGGTAACCCTGGTTATCGCCGGGGGCATGGGCTCGCGCGCCCAGGACATCTTTCAGCAGAACCGCATCAGCACCGTCACCGGCATTATGGAGAGCGACCCGGAAAAGGTCGTTCAGAGCTACCTGGACGGAGAGCTTAGCGGCGGGCCCAATATCTGCGACCACTAAGAGAGAAGCCGGCCTGCGTTACCGCCCAGTATGGCCGCTTTTTCCTGGGGAGAGATATTCAGCTCCGCTACGGCGCTCACCGAAGCCGCGATATCGGGGTTTCCCGGATAGTCGCTCCCCCAGAGGACGTGGTCGGCCCCGACCATACTGATGGTGCACTTGAGGGCAAAGCCGGAGGTAACCCCGCTGGTATCGACGTATATCTGCTTTAGGTAGCTAGCGGGCGGCGCCCCCAGGTCGGGGACGATGTCTCTTGACCTAAGCATGTGATAGACGCCGTCGAAGCGCTCCTTAATGAAGGGCATGACCCCGCCGAAGTGGGCGAAGACGAACTTAAGGTTTGGGAATCGCTTCAGGGTGCCCGAGGTAATCAGCTTCCCGATGCAGACGGTGGTATCGAAGACGAACTCGATGACCGGGGTAAGCAAGGGATGCTTCAAGCGCTCGTAGCCGATGGGGTTTACCGTCTGGGGGTGAACGAAGATAGGGATGCCGCCGGCCTGAGCCGCTTCGTAGAGCCCGAAGAAACTTTCGTCGTCCAGATATACTCCCTCGAAGCTCGACCCCAGGGAGAGTGCCTTAAGCCCCAGGCCTTTGGTAGCGCGCTCGAACTCCCGGACCATCTCCGCCGGGTCGTTAACCGGCAGGATAGCCGCCCCCACCAGCCTCTCGGGATACCGGGCCACCAGCCCGGCGAGGCGCTCGTTATAGAGCCGGGCCACCTGAGATAAGCCGCCCATCCTGGTATGGGCGTCGTTGGTGGGGTAGACAATCAGCGTCCGGGCAACGCTATGCTTATCCATGGCCTCAAGATGGCTATCGATACCCCCCCAGGCGCGGGAGTAGAAGTGCGCCTGAGCGATAATCTCCTCCGGCAGCCAGTGCGCGTGAGCGTCGAACATCATTCTTCCGGGTGGTCCTGTTTGTACGGGATGACCGGCCTCGTCCACGGGGTGCGCTGGTTGATAACCGAGATTTCCAGCGGGCAGACGTTAGCCGGCACGCTGAGGGCGAACCTGACGGCGTCCTCAACCACCGCAGCCGATATCAGGCGTGACTTGTCCACCGAGATTTCGTTGAGCCCCGAGGTCAGCGCCGTGTCGGCGACCCCGGGCAGTATCGAGCTTACCTTGATGCCGTAGTCGCGTAGCTCCCAGAAGAGGCCCTTACCGAAGGCCCTCAGGGCCCGCTTGAGCGAGGAATAGACGATAAAGCCTCGCGGCGGCGGGTCGACCAGGGCCGAGCCGGAGACGATGTTGATAATGGCGCCTTCCCGGTTCTCAATGAAGTGGTTAATCAGCAGCCTGGTGAGCATCACCGCCCCGAAGTAGTTGGTGTACATCAGCCGCTCGATATCCTCCAGGGGCTGGTCCTGGAAGGGGCTCTGGCTGCTCACCCCGGCACTGTTAATCAGGGCGTCGACCTTCTTCATCTCCTTAAGGGCGGTATCAGCCAGGTTCTCCAGGTCGGCCTGTTTGGTGACGTCGCAGGGGACGGGAACGACCTTCACCTGATGCTGCTGAGAAAGCTCCTGAGCGGTCGCTTCGAGCGCCTCTTTACCGCGGGCGCCGATCACCAGGTTCATGCCCTCCCGGGCCAGGGCCGCCCCGATAGCCCGCCCAATACCCCGGCTGGCGCCGGTAACTACTGCCGTTTTACCTTTCAGGGTCTCCATCTTACTTCGCGGCCTCTTTCTCGATTACTTCCTTGAATATCTTCAGGTTATCCTGGGAGTGCTTGTTAATGAACCCCTCGACCTGCTCGTCGTTAAACTTGGCCTTATCGTCCATGGTGAAGTCCTGAATCCAGGTCATGAGAATCCCCTGGGGGGTCGGGGTGTAGAGCCAGATAATCTTCATCCACTTGAAGGGGAAGGTCGGCTCCAGCTTCTGTGCGTAGGTAAAGTGCTCGTCCTTAAAGAGCAGGCGGAAGGACTGCCAGGAGTTACCGTCGTTATCGGTGAGCTGAAAGGTGAGCCGGTTCCCCTCTCGCCTCACTATCTTAGCCTCGGTGTACTCGCCGCCGAAGAGCTCCGTCCAGCGCGGGATGTCGTTGGAGATGTCGAAAATCAGCTCGTAAGGTGCGTTGATTAAGATTGAGTTTACCGTGTGTCCCATGTTCTAACCTCCTTTTTCGTCGATGAAAGCCACCGCCCTGACCCAGCTGGCGCCGACCCCTTTTACTTTTATCGGGAAGCAGGCCACCTTAAAGCCGTAGGGGGGGATCTTATCCAGATTAGTCAGCCGCTCCACGTGGCAGTACTCCTTCTCCCGACCGTAGAAGTGGGCGGGCCAGAGGTAGCCATTATCTCTCGTTCTCAGGTAATCGGTGACCATGGCCTTGAGCGGCCGGTCGAGGCTGAAGGTATCGATGCCGATAACCTTAACCCCGAAGTCCAGGATGTAGCCGGTCGCCTCGCGCCCCAGACCGGGGAACATGAAGAAGTACTGCTTCGTCCCCCAGAGCTTATCGGTGCCGGTGCGCAAAAGCACGATGTCACCGGGCTTTATCTCGTACTTAATCTCGCTAAGCGCCTTATCGATATCATCCTTAGTGATGAACTCGGCGGGCCTACGGTGGGAGACATCGAGCACCACGCCGTCCCCGAAGCACCACTCGAGGGGGATATCCGCCACCTTCCTGGCCTCTTTTCTTTCGGAGAGCGGCCCGAAGTGATAGGGGGCATCGATGTGCGTCCCGACGTGCCCGGTGGCGGTAACCCACTCCAGAGACAGAAAGAGACCGTCCGGGAAGGATTCGTGAGTGATGCGCTCCCGGCCGCTCAGGTGCTTCAGCCGGCCCTTAAGGCCGCCGGACTTGGCCCAGCGCCAGCCGAAGCGGTCGCCGCCCCCCCGGTGCCGCCACTTTTTAACCGCTATCGGGTGGGGCTCGGGGGCGCTCTCATCAATGGGCAAACTCAGGTCGACAATCTTCATTTGGCCAGCTTACCCCTGACAATCTTAACAACCTCGCCGACGCTCTGGCGGTTGGTAATCTCGCCGTCGCTAATCTTAATATCGAAATCCTGTTCCAGAGCCACCACCAGCTCCACCACCTCCGTAGAGTCCATCTCAAGGTCGGTTCTCAGGTTCGACTCCAGAGTAACCTCTTCCGGTTCCAGGGTGAGAGACTCTACCAGGATATTCCTTACTTTCTCAGCCACCTCGTCCATAACAGCTAGCTCCTTTCTACCGTGAGGACAGTGTTCACCCCACCCCGCCCGCGCGAGATAACGAGCGCCTTATCTATCCGGTGCTCCCGGCTCTTATTAAACACGTAATCAAGGTCGCACTCATCATCCGGCGTCTCGTGGTTAATGGTCGGCGGGATAACCCCGTGCTGCATGGCTAAGAGAGTAGTCACCAGGTCGACCGCCCCCGAAGCGCCCAGCAGGTGCCCGAACATGGACTTGGGGGCGCTCACCGGGATTTTATGGCCGTTAGTGCCGAAGACGTCTTTTATGGCCCTGGTCTCGCTCGAATCACCGAGCCTGGTGGCAATCCCGTCGGCGCTGATATAATCGATGTCATCGGGCTGATAGCCGGCCCCGGCCAGGGCACCGCCAATGGCCCGAGCCAGACCCTTTCCCTCCGGGTCGGGCATTATCCGGTCGGTGGCATCGCAAAAGGTGGCAAAGCCGGTCACCAAGCCGTGGATATGGGCTCCCCGCGCCCGGGCCGAGTCTACGTCCTCTAAGACCACCACCGCCGCCCCCTCGCCGACCACGAAGCCGTCCCGCGCCTTATCGAAGGGGCGGTAGGGCCCCCGGGAGAGCGAGCCCTCGGTGCTGCAGCAGAGGAGGGCATAGGGGGTAACCGGGGCCTCGGTGCCTCCCGCCAGAGCAAATTTCAGATTGTGGTTACCGATTACCTTAGCGGCGTGCCCGACGGCCATCAGGGAGCTCGCTTTATCGGAGACCACCGTCTTACTGTAGCCCTTGATACCGTAGTGGATGGACACCTGTCCCTGAGGAGCGGCGGGAAACCAGGCGCTGGCCATGTAGGGGCTGACCCCGGCCCTCCCCTCGACATACAAATCACGGAGCTCGGTCTCAGCATAGAGCCAGCCGCCCAGGGCGTTACCAAGAAAGATACCAATACTGTAGGGGTCCTCCTTAGTTACCTCGATACCGGCGTCCCGCAGGGTGTTTCCGGTGGCCACCAGCGCCAGCACCGAGAACCGGTCCAGCTTCTTAAGGAGGCGGGGGGAGAGGTTACCCAGGTCGAGCTTCCCAACCTGGCCGGCTATCTGCGAGGGATAGGCCGAGGCGTCGAAGTGGGTAATCGGAGAGACGAACGACCGGCCGCTGGCCACGTTCCGCCAGAAATCTTCTTTATCAGTCCCGGCCGGAGCGACTATGCCTATCCCGCTAACCGCTATCTTCTTCAATTCGGGCTCCACCGGCTCAGTATCATCGCGGAGTGAACCCCGGAGAAACCGCTGCTAGTCTTGAGGATGTGGTTAACCCTCTTCTCCCGGGCCTTATTGGGCACGTAGTCCAGGTCGCATTCCGGGTCGGGCACCTCCTGGTTTATCGTCGGCGGCAAGGCGTCTCTCTCGAAGGTGAGGGCGCTGGCCACCAGCTCAATACTGTTAGCCGCCGCCAGGGGATGGCCAATCATCGACTTAAGGGAGCTTATCGGGACGTCGTAGACACCCTTAGCGAAGACCTTCTTATAGGCGTTGGTTTCAAAGACGTCGTTCTGCTTGGTCGAGCTGCCGTGGGCGTTGATATAGTCTATCTCCTCCGGCCTGAGGTGCGCGGCGTCGAGCGCCGAGACGATACAGGGCACCATGCTGTCGCCATCGGCGGGCAGGTCGGTCATGTGGTAGGCGTTACAGCAGCTATCGAAGCCGGTAATCTCACAGTAGATATTGGCCCGACGGCTCAAGGCGTGACCCAGCTCCTCCAGCACCAGGATACCGCAGCCCTCGGAGAGGATGAAGCCGTCCCGCTCTTTATCGAAGGGCCGTGACGCCCTCTCCGGCTGGTCGTTCCGGGCCGAGATGACGTTGAGCACGTCGAAAGAGGCAAAGGTAATCGGGCACAGCGGGGCCTCGGAGGCCCCGGAAATCATAACATCGGCATCGCCGCCCTGAATAACTTCGTAGGCAAGCCCCAGGGCGTCGCTACCCGCAGTACAGCCGGTGGAGACGGTGGTGCAGAGCCCCCTAAAGCCGAAGCGCGCCGCTATCTCTATCGAGGGGGTATTAAACATGGCGGCATCATAGAGGTGGGGCCTTGCCTTCCTGGGGTCGATGGGCTCCCGGCCCCCGTTGGTTACCCGCAGGAACTCCTCGTCCATGTAGCGCGTGCCGCAGATAGCGTTGGCCAGGCAGACCCCGACCCGCCACTCGTCCTCCCGCTCCATAAGGAGCCGGGCATCACTCACGGCTTGGCCGGCGGCGACCACGGCGAACTGCACGTAGCGGTCCATCCGCTCGGCTTCCTCCCGGGTCAGGCCCAGGGCAACCGGGTCGAAGTCCGCTACCTGAGCCGCAATCTGAGAACGGAACTGGGAGACATCGAAATCGAGCATCCGCCTTACCCCGGACTTACCGTGGGTGGCGTTCTCCCAGAAGGCCTCTTTCCCAATCCCGTTAGGCGAGATAACCCCCAGGCCGGTAACCACTACGCGACGGTTCATGGCTCCACCACCCTTCTCACCTTGAATCTCAGCTTGGCGCCATCGGGGCAGGTAACCCGCGAGTTACAGTTTACGTCCTCGGAGAAGTTGAACTTGGCCCCCATGTTCAGGGCGAAGAGCACCGGGAAGATGGCGTTATAGGCAGCCCCGCAGAAGCCCTCGGGGGTCTTAAGGCCGATCACCTCAATCTCGTCGCCCACCTTATACTCATAGGAGCAGTGGCCGGTTACCTCCTCCACGCTGATAATCATCTTCTTCGGGCTGGGTCCGTGGTGCTCCCGCTTGACCCCCATCTCTATCTCCCCGGACTTGGTCATCACCTGGGTCAGAAACTCCACCTTACCGCCGTCGGGGCAGAAGGTGTGGATGGAGCGGGGGTTATCCTCGAACTGGAACTCGGCCCCGAAGGTTAAAGCGTAGAGGCAGGGGAAGAGCACGGTAGCCGCCCCCTGACAGAAACCGGCGGGGGTCTTGGTAAAGTCATCGAAGATAAAGGTATCCCCCACTTTATAGCCTCGATAGCACTCCTCCCTGACCTTGGTTACCGTAACCAGGAGCGGGACATCGTGAAAGTTCTTTCTGGGCTTACTGTCTACCGTTCTTTCTTCAGTCATCATTACCCCCGAGTCTATCTTGAACCCTCTCCATGGAGAGAAACTCACCATTTTTTTCTACTTCGTGCACCATCTCAACCACCCGCTTATTGAGCCCGGCGGGCTCTCCCACCTCATCCCCGAGACGGACTATCTCCCCGTTAAGGTAATCAATCTCGGAGGGGCGGCCCCGCTTGATGCTCTGCAGGATGGAGCCGTAGAGGGGCTCCTTACTGAGACCGGTCATGATACCGCCGTAAATCTTACTCGCCTCATCGAGGGGCATCCCCGCTAGCTTTCGAAGCCTGGCCACCGGAAAGTCGGGGAGCGAGGCCGGCTCTATCCCGGCCCGGCCGGTTACCTCAAGCGCCTCGCGCCAGAGGCGCATGGCGATACGGCACATGCTAAGACTCGCAAAGGTCTCCTGCATGCTCTTCCCCACCAGGGCGGGAAGGCAGTTATTCATATTGAGAAAGAGCTTTAACCACTTCATGCCCCTTATGCTCTCGGTAACATGGACGTTAAAGGCCTTACCCAGGGTATCGCCTATCTCGGTAATTCCCCGGTCGCGGGAACCGTCGGGCCGGCCGATTATCCAGTCCCCCTCGAAGTTATGGGTAACCCGGCCCGGCTCAAGGTAGGTAGCCCCGAACATGACGATACTGCTCACCATCCTCTCCGGCGGCACGAACTCCGTAAGCAGCTCCCCGGCTCGGACACCGTTCTGCACCGTAAGCACCTGGCTCTCCTTAAGAGCCCCGGCATTCTCGCTCAGGGTGACCGCCATGTCCTGCGTCTTAACCGCCAGAACGACCAGCTCAGCACCCTCTTCCAGTTTACTATTTACCCTGACCGGCACGGTCATCTCACCTCTTACCCCACCTATAACCAGGCCCCCGGCCCCGATGGCGGCGATGTCCCTATCCCGGCCCACCAGGGTGACCTCGACCCCGGCCTTACTCAGATAGCCGCTAACTAAAGCGCCGATGGCACCGGCACCGACAACGCAGACCTGCATTCGCCTAACCCCAATCTCTCCGGTGTCGCTTCCTCGGGTATCTCCTGACTCTCAGCCTTGCCCGTATTCAAATCGAGATAGGTAATCCTCTGCGGAAGCATTATCTCCCCCGGCTAGTCTTCGCCCCAACCCCTGGTACAGATACCTCTCCCGTATCCTTTATCCCTGGGATAGGTAAAGGCTCCGATGCCCGCCTGCCTAGGCCAGCGGTCAGCCAGTCTTAACGTGGAAGCCGTAGCCGATAAGCCCCTTACCGGTGTGGATGGCGGCGCTGGCCGACTCCTCGCCGATATCCAGCCAGTCGAAGTC
>JAFGFP010000136.1 GCA_016931015.1 Dehalococcoidales bacterium | reverse complement strand
CGGTAACGATACCTTACCACCGGTCATGTAGCGCAGTTTGGCGAGGATATTAAGAATCTCCGAGAAGCATATCCCCAGGAACTCACTGAACATAATGTTGGCGATGGGTCTCATCCCCGTGGCCGCCGAGCCGATGGCGGTACCCATGATGGCCGTTTCGGAGATGGGGGTATCGAAGACGCGGTCATCGCCGTATTTATCGTACAACCCGCCGTACTCACCGAGGGGGCCTCCCCAAATCCTGATATCCTCTCCCAGGAGAATCACGTTCGGGTCTCGTCCCAACTCCTCATCGACGGCTTCGTTTATTGCCTTGAGAAAGGTGATTTCTCTCATCATTACCTCCAGCGTTTAGTAAATATCCGTGTAGATTTCCGCAGGCTCCGGCCAGGGGCTTTCCTCGGCGAATTTAACCGCCTGGACTATCTCCTCTACGGCTTCCTTATGAATCTTGTCCGCTTCGGCCTCGGTCATTACGCCGCGGGCAATCAGGTCCTTCCGGAAGCGGACAATGGGGTCTTTCTTCTTACAATCCGCGATTTCCTTTTCGGTGCGGTAGGTCTGAGTGTCCCCTTCGTAGTGGCCGCGCCAGCGGCAGGTCTTGGCCTCGATAAAGGTCGGGCCTTCTCCTTTTCTGGCCCGGGCGGCGGCCTCGGTCACCGCCTCGTAAACCGCGATTACGTCGTTACCGTCGATTTCGATGCTCGGGATGTTGTAGCTGAGTGCCCGGTCGGTTAATTTCGTTATGTTCACAATGTCGTAGATGTAGGTGCTTTCACCATAAGTATTGTTTTCACATAAATAGACCACCGGCAGCTTCCAGGCGGAGGCCAGGTTCAGCGCTTCGTGGAAGCGGCCGGTATTCGTCTGGCCGTCCCCGAAGAAGCAGACCGTCACCCGCCCGTTCTTCTTCAGTTTGGAGGTTAGTCCCACGCCGCACGACATGACCGGGCCCGTGCCCAGGATGCCGTCGGCGCCGATATCGCCGATTGACGGGTCGGCAAAGTGCATCGAGCCGCCCTTTCCCTTCATCACCCCCGTCTTCTTGCCGTACAGCTCCGCCATCATTTCGTTCGGTTTGCCGCCCTTGGCCAGTAGCTCACCGTGTCCGCGGTGGGTGGTAATGATGTAGTCGTCTTCGTTGATGGCCGCCATGGCCCCGGCGGCAATCGCCTCCTGCCCCTGGCTTAGGTGAACGAAGCCGGGGACATGGCCCTCGTCGAACTGTTCGGCCACCCCTTCCTCAAACTCGCGGTGGCGCTCCATGGTTCGATACATCCAGATTAGCTTTTCCTTCGCAATCGTCATAGGGCCTCCTTTCGTAGTTTTGGTTTATTCTATGTCGCCGCATCGGTCAAGTCAATACATAATAATCTACGTCAATACATAATATCTCGGTCGCATTTACTATTTTTTGGTGCGAATTTTAAGGAGTAGTTAGTGAGAGATTTGCCCCGGGCCGTGGATTGACTGAGCAGGCCTCCTGATGCTATATTTAGTTGGCTAGAGCCTGAGAACTATGGAGATTAACTGGTTAGGTCACTCTTGTTTCCGGATTAAGGGAAGTCAGGCGGTGCTGGTCACCGACCCTTATGCCCCCGATTTAGGCTATTCCCTGGGTAAACTCAAGGCCCAGGTCGTCACGGTGAGCCACCAGCACCCGGGGCACGCCTACGCCGAGGGTGTCGGCGGCGAGCCGAAGGTGGTTAGCGGCCCCGGCGAGTACGAGATAAGCGGCCTTTTGATTATCGGTATCCCCACCTTTCACGATGCCGAGGGCGGCAGTCAGCGGGGTAAGAACACCATTTATCTCATGGAGGTAGACGAGGTGACGCTGTGTCACCTGGGAGACCTGGGGCACATGCTTACCACCGAGCAAATCGAAGAGCTGGGCAACGTCGATATCCTGATGGTGCCGGTCGGCGGCGTGTCCACCATCGCTGCCCCCGTAGCCGCCGAGATAGCGAGGCGGCTTGAGCCCAAGGTAGTGATTCCCATGCACTACCAGACCCAGGCCGTGAGCCGTGAACTTGAGCCGGTGAGCCGGTTCCTCACCGAGATGGGGGTCGAGCAGGTTACCTCCCAGCCCAAGCTGTCCCTGAACAAGTCGAACCTGCCCCTAACTACCCAGGTCTGCCTGCTGGACTACTGATTTTACACCTGGATTTCCCCTCGATCCGGCCCGAGGCTGGATTTCGCGGTGTATCTCCTGATGTGCCTCGGTTAGGGCGGACGCCGCCTCAACTTTCTTAACAGAAGCACTACCACCACCGAGAGTGTCACCAGGCTGGTAATCAGGGCTCCCAGGGCGTACTCCGTCCAGGTGGGGGTGTTTGATAGGGCGGGTGGCGGGCTCTTGGGAGGAGATTCCGCTGCCTCCGGTGGCACCGGCGTTCCGGGCGAGGCAACCTCGCCCGGCGGCGAAACGGGCTCCGGTATCGTGGTGAAGGTCGCCAGCTTGCTCCAATCGCTACGGCCTGCCGGGGTAACGGCCCTTACCTTCCAGTAATAAGCGGTATCGTACTCCAGGCTTATGTTGCACTCCCAGTCGGTATCGGAGAGGCAGTAGTCGTCGGTCTTCAGTATCACCGGGTCGTGGCCTGAGTCTTCACTGGAGACGACCAGCTCATAGCCTTCGGCTTCGGCAACGGCACGCCACTGAAACCCCGGCCTCACGTCTACCCCGCTGGCCCCGTCCTCGGGGCTTACCAGCTCGGGGGCCTTAACCTCGCCGGCCTCGGCGGTGGTGAACGACCATACCTCCGACCACCGGCTTAAGAGGGGCTCGCTGGCCCGCACCCGCCAGTAGTACCGGGTAGCCGGCGCTAGGTCGGGTAGCTCCTTTGCGCTGGCCCCGGTACTGCCCTCGAATAAAACGCTGGCCTCGTCCAGGTCGTCGTCATCGTTAAGCCGCCACTCGTATTTCGTGGCCCCGCTCAATACTTCCCAGTCGAGCTCGACGTTTCTCACGCTGTCGCCGCGCAGGGTGCCCACCCCTCGCTCCCGGTCATCCGGGGAACTGAGGGTAACCGGCGCCGCCAGGCTGTCGACTAGGGTCACCAGGCTGACGTTGGTGGTGTCTATCGCCCACAGCCGGCCGTCCCCGAGCCGCAGCTTGTTCAGGGTGGCGCCGGCCTCAAGCCACTGGTTAACGGTCTCGAAGTCCGGCGCCGTAGCGCCGGGGTTGAGGCAGCGCTCCAGGCCGCCGTCGCCCTTAAGGTTAGCGGCGTAGAGGGCGCCCTCGGCGGAGACGACTAGCTGTCCGAACCTGGCCCCCGCCGGGCTGGCTATCTCTTCCCAGTCCGTGCTCTCGCCGGTGCTAAAGCGGTAGATACCCTGGCCCGGGGTGTCGCTGGCGGCGTAGGCGGTGTCCGTGTCTAAGGCAACCGCCACCGAGCCGTTGAGTGGGGGCAGGGCGGCGTCTGCAGGCAGCGGCGCGAAGGAGACGCCGCGGTTGGTGGAGCGGTAGACCCAGCCGTTGGTGTTACCCGCCAGGATGGTCTCGTCCGACCCGTAATCGGGCGACAGGGCTATCGAGTATAGGGGGTTGCTGCCGACCTCGGTTCCGGCCGTGTAGCTCTGCCCGCCGTTAGTGGTGAGGTAGATTAGCCCGCTAGCGCCGTCGTAGCCGGCGAGAAATAGGGTATCGTCGTTAACCACCGCCCAGGCGTCGATGTTTCCGGGGGCGTCTCCCCGGTAGTGGAAATGCTGACCGTTATCGGACGACTTCCAGAGTGCCGGGCTGCCGTTACCGGCTCCGGCTAAAAAGACCACCCGGCTCCCGTCGCCGTAGCCGGGGGACAGGGAGACCAGGCTCAGAATGTCCACGCCGGGAAGCGAGCTTACGAATACCCTCTCCCAGTCGCTGCCGCCGTTTAGGCTCCGCCACAGGCTGTGTTCTCCCCCCCAGGTGAGCAGAAACAGGGTCTCGTCCCGGTGGTATTCGGGGGATGGCGCCAGGTCGAGGATGGTGCTCATGGTGGTATCGATAAGGCCGGTCTGGTTCCAGGTAGCGCCGCCGTCGCTGGTAACGGAGACGGCGCTCTCGTGGCCGCTGGTGGCAGCGTAGGCCCGGCCGTTGCTTAAAAAGTCCTCGGCTATGACTACGTGGGTGGGGCCGTCGCCGGAGGGGGCTTTAGCCGCCGTATCCCAGCTGGCGCCCCCGTCGCTGGAGTACCACACCCCGCCGCTGTCTCTTTCTCCGGCGACGAGCCTGGGTGTCCCCGCCCCGCCGGCTAGGTCCAGGCTGATAATATCGGCGTCGATTCCGCTGAGGCGCTGGGCGTGGCTTTCGTCTACTTCGTAGATACCGCCGTCGCCGCCGGCTACCCCGATAAAGAGCGGGTACGGCGCGCTGAAGTCGGCGGTAAGGCCGGGGTCGGCGGCCCCGGTGATGGTAAAGCTGGCGCTGGCGGTATCGAGTAGCTCGACCGTATTCCAGTCGCCGGGAGAGCCGTAGTTATAGGCCACATAGGAGCCGGCTTCGTCGCTCACGGCGGCGGTGATTACCTCGTCGTCGGTGAAGTTTGGTGACAGGGTCAGGCTGTAGACGTCGTAGCTACCGAGACCGGTGTTCGTCCAGGCGGGAGACGGCGCTTCGTCATCAAGGAGATAGATGCCGCCGTATTGCGAGCTATCGGCGTCCCTGGTGCCGGCGGCTATGATATGGTGCCCGGCCCGCCGGGCGATGTCTATCGCCGTAATCGTGATGTTGTTGCTGCCCGCCCCGCCCGGATTCGGGGGGAGCTCGGTGAAGCTAATGCCGCCGTCGCTGGACTTATAGACGCGGGACGAGGTGGCGTAGCAGACGGTGTCGCCGTCCTCGGGGTCGGCGGCAATATCGACTATCTCGTCGGTGACGTTACCCGTGCTGAACCAGCTATGCCCCTCATCCTCGGACTTAAACAGTGTGCGGCTGGTGCCGGAGGGGGCGGCGTAGGCGTAGAGAGCGCCGTCGGCGGCCACGGTCAGGTGCCGGACGTCCGAGTTTCTGGCCAGCACCCAGTTACCCGACGGGCCCTCGGTGGGTATCTCGACCGGTGCCCAACTGACCTCGTCCGGGGCGGAAAGTGCCGGGCTGAATGGTGTCATTATGCCAGCGAGACTTAACAGCAAAAAAAGCCTGCTGGCAAACCTTGCTTTTGCCACGTGGCAAATTTTAGCCTGGCCGTAGACTGGAGTCAACAGCCCTAGCGTGGGTAGAGACCGGCTGGCGGCGTGCTTTACGGGTTGAGCCTCGATATTGTATGCTTTCAGTGAGTTTTATCATGGAGTTTTAAGCCTTGGTCTGGTTGAAGTTTGCCGCCTGCCTGGCTATCATCCTCTTCTCCGGGAAGAGTTTAGCCCGCTACGGGGATGCTATCGCCGAGAAGACCGGGCTGGGGCGGATGTGGGTGGGCCTGATTCTGCT
>JAFGFP010000021.1 GCA_016931015.1 Dehalococcoidales bacterium | reverse complement strand
TTGAATCCCAGAGGACGCACAATACCCGGTGTCGCCCCCAGGTAACCATTGACTATCAGAGCCTTATAGCCTTTATTCAGCTCCTCTGCGGTTTCAATGGCATAGAAGCCACCGGCTCTCCCCATGCCGAGTCCGCTGTGACGTGCACAACCTATAACGTTCGGGCTCAAAATCTCGTGGTCCTCTTGGAAGACGTCTATGCCGTCTGCGGCATACTTCTCAAGTATGGGAAGGAACATGGATTCCTCGATAGACCAAAGAATCAAGGCGTCCGGTTGCAGGTTGTAGATGTCTTCGACAACTTGCAGCTGACCCATCGGGTCATAGACTATGGAGTTGTCGATGGCATTAGCGCCTGACCTTCTACCCAGCTCTTTGAACCATTCTATTTCGAAGAGACAGCAAGGATGCGCGGCGCTGAAACAGAGGTGATGAACCTCATAGGGCGTGCCATCGGGCTTTATCCCCAGACCCTCCAAAGGATTATCTGGCGGGTAGATTACTACCTGTGGCCATCCTATCGGATTATCCTCCGACGGTACCACAGGTGTGGTCGGCTCGGTGGGCGTCGTCGGCGTTGTCGGCGTTGTCGGCGTTGTCGGCGTTGTCGGCGTTGTCGGCGTTGTCGGTGTGGTCGGCTCGGTGGGCTCAGTTGGCGCCGGTTCAGCGCATCCAGCCAGGACCAGGGCCACTACTACCGCTATCGTCATCAACGGTACAATAAATCTTCTCATCTTTCTTTATCCTCCTTTCTCAAAGTCTCTCGCACTAGTATCCAGAAATCCCCCTTACTTTGTCAGTAGGCAGTACCTCCTTCTAATAATCTCCTACAATTTATGTGGTGCCCTGCTACTCTATCTTGTTGTTACCACTACCTGGAAGGTAACAGGGGAATATTAAGCAATTATCAAGGTTAACGAGATATCTTCCCCCATCCCAGATGGCCATAATCAACGTCTGCGCAGGTAATCTATGGCCACAGCAGCATAGATTATCAATCCCTTGGCGATAGTCTGAAAAGCCGGGGCTACTCCCATGATGTTCATCCCGTTGCTGATAACTCCAAATATGAAAGTTCCGATTACCACCCCGATAACGCTTCCCCGGCCGCCCATGAGACTGATGCCTCCGACCACAGTTATGGCGATGGCGTCAATCTCAAGGCCCTCCACAGCCGCCATGGTAAAGCAGTCGATACGCGACATCGTCGCCCAGGAGGCTATTCCTGCCATGAGACCGGAAATAGCAAAGACCGCAACTATTATCCGGTCCACATTTATGCCCGAGAGCCAGGCACCCGTTGGATTACCGCCGGTGGCATATACCGAGCGCCCGAAGGTGGTATGCTCAAGAACGAAATAGGTAATGGCAGCGATCACTATGAAAGCGATACCGATTACCGGAAATCCGGCGACATATCTTTGACCGAGGAAACCTATTTGAGACGGGATGTTGGTAATGATGTAGCCGCCGGTAAGGCGGAGCGCCATCCCTTTAAGGGCTATCCACAGAGCAAAGGTTACAATGAGTGCCGGCATCTTGATACGCGATACTGATAATCCGGTAGTTGACCCGATGGCCATGGAAACGAACAGCATAATCAAGATACCTGCGGCGGTCGGCCCGTGGCCGACTTTACCCTCCATATACGTTGCCGCCAGGCCCATAGTCAGCAGCGCGATGCTGCCGATCGAAAGGTCAATACCGCCGGTCAGAATAACAAATGTCTGACCCATGGCGGCGATGCCCCTAACCGAGCTCTGCACCAGAACACCGAGCACATTTCTCTGAGTAAGATTCAGCCCATGGGTCAGACCGGCGAAAACGGCTATCAATACGATCAGGATTAAACCCAGAACGGAGTTTTCGTTGGCCATAATACGCCGGACAATTCTTTTGGCCTTACTTTCGGTAAGTTGGCTTCTTTCTTCTTCAGTCATCGCTTAATCCCTTTCAAATATAAGATGTCACCGTCGATGTTTGCCGGATAAATAAGGGATACCAACTAACGGCACTCCTACCTTTGCCGCCCGCGGAATCTCAGGTAGCAAAAGCTATCTGACTTCTATTTTCTAATGTTTGTGCTTCCGTTATCAATACGGAAGATTAAGGCAATTTAGGTAGTAATAAATGAATTTCGGTATCATCTATCCATAAAACTAATTAGTTATTAGTTGACAAGGTTCCCTTTCCCTGCCTACAATGAATACGTACCTTGAATACGTGCCTTAGTGGCGGTGATGAGCAAAGAGCCGGTTGGTTTCTAGATTTAACTCTTATCTGGGGGTGGTGATGATTAGGGTTATTATCGCAGACGACCACAGGCTCGTCGTGGAAAGTCTCCGCAAAATACTGGACGGCGAGCGGGACATTAAGTGCGTTGGCGTCGCCAACAACGGCCTTGAGGCTATCCAGTTGGTTGAGGAGCTGCACCCGGATGTCGCTATCCTCGATGTCGACATGCCTGATATGGACGGCATCGAGGCCACCCGCAGGATTAAGGCGGATTTCCCCGATGTCACAGTGCTGGTGCTCACGGCCTACGACTATGAGGAATACGTGGTCGCCTGTCTCGAAGCCGGCGCCGACGGCTTCGTGCTCAAGGCTAATCTCCCCTGCGACGGCTTGGTCAATGCCGTGCGCACGGTCAACATGGGACGGGCTGTCTTCGACCACGATGCCATATGCACCCTGAAGAAATTCGCTCTGGGCAAAGACCGAAGTGCGGTGGCTACCAAGACCGAGATATGTGACCGGGAGAAAGAGATACTCCGTTTGGCAGCCAAGGGCATGACCAGTAAGGAAATTGCCAGCGCCCTCAATATCAGCGGCCTTACCGTGAACAGTCACTTCAGCAACATCTTCAGGAAGCTTAATGTCCAGTCGCGTATCGAGGCGGTGATGGTGGCTCTGAAGAGGGGGTGGGTCTCCGTGAGCGATTCGGGGAGTCAGGTGTCCTGAGAGAAGTCAACCATGTCTGATAAAAACGGCTGCTTGCTGGAGGCGAGCGGCGTAAGTAAGAGACTCAGTGATTACTTCGCTTTGCGTGACATCAGCGTTACCTTAAATCGCGGCGAAGTTCACGTCATCCTCGGGGAAAACGGGGCGGGTAAGACCACCCTGGTGCGGCTTTTGACCGGTGACATCGTCCCCGACCAGGGGAATATCAGGGTTCTGGGTAAGGAAATCAAGATAAAGAGCCCGCAGCAGGCCCGTTCCCTGGGGATCAGCATCGCCCACCAGGATTTCGTTCTCTTTCCCGAGATGAGTGTTGCCGCTAATTTCCTCTTGTTTCAAGACCCGCGCCGCGGGTCGCTGGCGACCAGTAGCGAGGACCTCGATAGAGCCAGGTCATTTCTCAACGAGTTGGACTTCCTGACTAATGTAGACCTGAAGGCAAAGGTGAGCCATCTCAGCGCCGGCCAGAGGAAGCAACTGCAGATTGCCGCCGCCATTGTTCAGGATTTCCCTATCATTATCCTGGACGACCCGACGTCTTATCTCTCGGACGGAGATATGGCGGGTCTCTTTGAGCTTCTCAACAAATTGAGGAGTCAGGGGAAGGGTATCCTTTATACCTGCCACCGGGTCGATGAAGCCAAACGCGTGGCCGACCGGGTAATCGTTCTGAGAGACGGTGAGATAGCCACCTCCATAGAAAGCAAGAGCCTGGTCAGCTCGGCTAATCTCTTGAGGGGCATGATGGGGGTCATCTTCATGTTACGGGCCGCTCCGGGCTTACCCATCGAGCGGGTATCGACCAATGTCGAACTAGAGCTGGGCTACAAACCGAAGGTGCTGATGGCTCATCACGTTCTCTACGAGGATATAATCTACCCGGACGACCGGCAGAAGGTCGAGAACTTAAGACAGCAGTTCGCCGAGCAGGGCGTCGATCACTTTGAGCGCGAGTACCGGATTATCTGTGCTTCGGGCGAGCACAAGTGGGTGCACGAGCTGACCAGGGTCGAGCGGGATGACGGCGTCATTAAGTCGTATGAAATCGGGATAGTGGACATTACCGAGGCGAGAAGGGCGCAGGAGGCCCTACGGCAGAGCGAGCAGAAGTATGAGAGCCTGGTCAACAATATCTCCGACGTTATCTATTCCTCGATGCCCGGGGTCAGCGGCACTCGCATCTTCCTGTCGCCCCGGTGGGAGGACTGGACGGGACAGCCGGTGTGTGATATTTACCGCGATGATCAGATGTGGCTTAGCTCCGTACACAGCGGGGATGCCGACAAGGTCACCCAGGCCTACTTGGAGGCATCGAACAAGGGGACTGAATACTGCGTCGAGTATCGGCTGAAGCCCAGTAACAACGGACAGGTGCGCTACGTTAGAGACCACGGGGTGCCTATCAAGGAGGAGACCGGGCGTCTCATCGGGTTCGATGGCATCATCAGCGACATAACCGAGGTCAAGAATCTGGAGCTGGAGCTACGGCAGAGCCGGGAGTTTCTCTCCAAGCTGATAGTGAATGCCCCGGTCCCGATATTGCTCTTCAACGAAGACTACTCCGTGAGGTACAGTAACGCCGCCCTGGAGAGGCTCACCGGCTTCACCAGCGGTGAAATTATCAACAGTAGCTTTCCTTATCCCTGGTGTGTCGCTAAGCGGCGGTACAGCCCGCCCGGTAAGTTGCCCAGTCTCCGGGAAGAGTTCTACCAGAAGAAGAACGGCGACCGGTTCTGGGTCGAGATAGCCTCGGCGATAGTTGAAGACCAGCTGCACGAGAGGTTCTTTCTGGAGACCTGGAACGATATTACCCGGGAGAAGCAGTTTACCGAGAACCTGCGCTCCTATGCCAACCTGGTGACCAGCGCCCTTGAGGACGAGCGCAAGCGTCTGGCGCGGGAGCTGCATGACGAGACGATACAGTCCCTGTTCTGCCTGTGCACCGACATCGGGAACTGCCTGAAGAACGGCCGACTGCCCGCCGGCACTCATAAGGAACTGGAGCTGATTCTCGACCGCACCGGAGGCATCATGAATTCCCTGCGCTCCTTCTGCCACGAGATGCGCCCGGACATCATCGACCGCTTCGGGCTGGTGCCGGCGATTAAACTGCTCGTTGAGGAGATGAGACGGCATAACGGCCCGGCCTGTGACTTCGAGATTGTCGGTGACGTCCGCCGGCTGCCCAACGATACCGAGCTGGCGCTCTTCCGGATTATCCAGGAGGCGCTCAACAATGTCCGGCGGCACGCTAAAGCCACCGAGGTCAAGCTGAGCGGTATTTTCACCGATTCGGAGACTAAGATTATTATCTCCGATAACGGCGTCGGCTTGAAGGTGCCCCCTGCCCTTGATAATCTGGCTTCCTACGGAAAGCTGGGCCTGGTGGGTATGAACGAGCGGGCGTACCTCATCGGGGGCACTCTGTCGATAGATTCAAAGAAGGACAGAGGCACCACCATCACCGTGCAGGTTCCTCTGCGCGACAAGAGCCGTGTTCCCAGCGAATCTTACGGCCAGGACGAAGATTAGCCGGACGGAGCTTTACTGACTCGCAGGGATTTGATGAGCTTCCGGAAAAGCCAACCAGTGAACAACAACGCATCATAGCAAGAAATCAGTTCAATTTATCTGTAATCCTTTTAGCTAACACGCTTCTCCTAAAAGGATTAGGTTTGAAACGGAAAGACCAGCGGAACCTTAATAATGCTTAAAAGTAAACCCCCAGCAGCATCGCTACCGGGGGGCTGGATTCGAAGGAAACGGAAGTCGGCAAATGAGCCGGGGCTAATTCGTGTAGTTCGTGATGGCTTTTTTCGCCCCGTCTATGATTTTCTCGTCGCTCAAACCGTAGGATTTTACGGCAAAAGAGCTTATTACCTTGCCCTGGCTTCTCTCGATTTTGGCGGTAATATTCTCCAGGGCCTTATCTGCATTATCACCACCCATGGTAAAGAAGGGGACGATACTCTGGCTTTGGAAGTTGTTGGCGTAGACCAATGAGTTGATGGCGGGGGTAGGTCTTGAAGCCCAGACCGGAGAGCCGATGAATACCATGTCGTACCGATTCCAGTTTACGTTTACCGGCTTTATCTGACTTTCTTTGTTTGTTATGGCGGCAAAACCAACGGTTAGATAGGTGGCGAATCCCCTTTTCCTTGGCTTTACCTCCTCGATCTCCACCAGTTCTGCATTCAGCGCCTCGGCGATTGTTTGGGCTACCAGCTTGGTTTTACCTGTCAGCGAATAGAATATTACTAGGGATTTCATATCTTCTCCCAAGAAGGTTATTTATAACATTCTAACGGTATTGCACATTTAGTGCCAAAAATAGAGAGGCACAGCGTCAAAAGCTGTGCCCGCATAATTTCTATTGGTAGCGGGGGCTGGATTCGAACCAGCGACCTTCGGGTTATGAGCCCGACGAGCTACCACTGCTCCACCCCGCGTTGCGCCCCTACAGTATAAGCTTAAGCCCGAGAGGGTGTCAACTTCGGGACTTGTTATTGGGCCTCCCGGGTCAGGTTGGCCAGGAACTCGGCGTTGGTCTTCGACCGGCGCAGGCGCTCAAGGACGCGCTCCGTAGCCTCCGTAAAGTTGACCGAGTCCGAGGCAATCATGGATGCCATGCGCCGCAGCAGCCATATCCTCTTCAGGTCGTCTTCGGGTATCAGCAGCTCTTCCCGCCGGGTGCTGCTGCGCTGGATGTCGATGGCCGGGAAGGTACGGCGTTCCGCCAGCCGGCGGTCGAGGTGAAGCTCCATGTTGCCGGTGCCTTTGAACTCTTCATAGATAAGCTCGTCCATGCGGCTGCCGGTGTCGATGAGGCAGGTGGCGATGATAGTAAGGCTGCCGCCCTCGGCGGTATTGCGGGCGGCACCGAAGAAGCGCTTGGCCGGGTGCAGGGCTGCCGGGTCGATGCCGCCGGACAGGGTGCGGCCGCTGGAGGGCATTGCCAGGTTATAGGAGCGGGTGAGCCGGGTAATGCCGTCGAGGAGAATGACGACGTCCTTGCCGCCCTCCACCAGTCGTTTGGCTCTGTCCAGGGCCAGTTCGGCGACGCGGGTCTGGTTCTCCACCAGCTCGTCGAAGGTGGCGCCGATGACGTCGCCTCTGACCGAGCGTTTCATGTCGGTAACCTCCTCCGGCCTTTCCCCGATGAGACAGACCATGAGGTGGAGGTCGGTATAGTTGATGGTGGCAGCGTTGGCTATCGACTTGAGAAGCATGGTCTTACCGGCCTTGGGGGGCGAGACAATCAGGCCCCGTTGGCCGCGCCCGATGGGGGCGATGAGATTCACCAGCCGGGTGGAGAGTTCGTGAGGGGCGGTCTCCAGGTTAATCAGTTTATCGGGAAAGGTGGGGGTAAGCGAGGCGAAATTGGGTCGTCTTTTGGCCAGCTCGGGGTTAAGGTCGTTAATAGCCTCTACCCGGAGCAGGCTGCGGTATTTCTCGCCGCTTTTGGGCGGTCTCACCTGGCCGGTAACCATGTCCCCGGTACGCAGGCTGAAGCGGCGTATCTGGGACTGGGAGACGTAGATATCCTCCGAGCTGGGGAGCAGGGTGCTCTGTCGCAGGAAGCCGTAGCCGTCGTTCATAATATCCAGAATGCCGCCGCAGAAGGCGTTGCCCTGTTGCTCCGCCTGCACCTGGAGCAGGCGCATGATGATGTCCTGTTTCTTGAGGCTGGTGGGGCTGGAGATACCCATCTCCCGGGCCAGTTCGACCAGCTCGTCCTTGCTCTTATGCTCTAATTCGGCAATTTCCATGTCCATATCGTCTTACCTTCCCTGTGGTTATTTGCTGATGATTTCTCCGTATTTCCCTCCTCGGGGAGGAGAACCAGGTATTCAAGCGGAGAGGGGCAGCGAAGGCTGGGCCCCTTCTCGCAGTGTCGTCTTGGCGGCGCCGATAAAATCGCGGAAGAGGGGGTGGGGACGGCTGGGGCGTGAGTTAAACTCCGGGTGGAACTGGCAGCTTACCATCCACGGGTGGCCGGTAAGCTCGCAGATTTCCACCAGCTTGCCGTCGGGGGACAGGCCGCTGTAAACCATGCCCGCCTCTTCGAGACGGGCGCGAAACTGGTTATTGAACTCGTAGCGGTGCCGGTGGCGCTCGTAAATCAGGCTCTGCTCGTAGGCACCGGCCGCCCGGCTGCCGGGAGTGAGATTACAGGGGTAGTCTCCCAGGCGCATGGTGGCCCCCTTGCTTTTCACCTTCTTCTGTTCCGGGAGCAGGTCGATAACCGGGTAGGGGGTATCGGCGTAGAACTCGGTGGAGTTAGGCTCGTTCGATTTCAGAACGTAGCGGGCGAACTCAATCACCATGACATGCATCCCGAGGCATAACCCGAAGTAAGGAACGTTATTGTTACGCGCGTAGCCGGCGGCCTTGACCATGCCCTCGATACCCCTGATGCCGAAGCCGCCGGGCACGATGATGCCCTGGGCCGTGCCCAGCAGGGCTTCACCCCCGTCTTTCTCCAGGTCTTCGGAGTGAACCCAGATTAGATTAAGGCATCGGTCGTGGCTGAGGGCGGCGTGACACAGCGCCTCACGTACCGAGAAGTAGGCGTCCTGAAGCTCGACGTATTTCCCGACCAGGGCGATGTTGACCGGCTCGAGCGGCTCCTTAATCCGCCGGGCCAGCTCCCGCCACTGGCCTAAATCCGTACTACTGGCCTTGAGCCCGAGCTTGTCTATCACCAGCTGTCCCAGGCCCTCCTCTTCGAGAACCAGAGGCACTTCGTAGATGGTGTCCACGGTGGGCAGGGGAATGACCGCCTCTCTGGTGACGTCGCAGAAGAGGGATATTTTATCTCTGATGCTTTCCGATATGGGATAGTCGCTGCGGCAGACGATAATATCGGGCTGGATACCGATGCGCCGCAGTTCGTTAACGCTGTGCTGGGTGGGCTTGGTCTTCAGCTCCTGGGTGGAGGTGAGGTAGGGGAGAAAGGTAACGTGGAT
>JAFGFP010000135.1 GCA_016931015.1 Dehalococcoidales bacterium | reverse complement strand
GTTCGTGGTGGTGCCCGACTTTCTCGACCACCTGCGCTCCGCCTTCAACCCGGAGAGCAAGGTCTCCTACGACCAGCTCTTCGAGATGGTAAAGACCGCCCCCCTACTCGTCCTGGACGATTTCGGGGAGCAGACCACCACCCCCTGGGCGCAGGAAAAGCTCTACCAGGTGATGAACTACCGCTATAACGCCAAGCTGCCGACCATAATCACCACCCGCTGCTCGCTGGACGAGATTGACAGCCCCATCGGCTCCCGGCTGGTCGACCACAAAATCAGCACTCCGTTTAATATCATCGCGCCCGACTACCGGAGCGACCTGCGCTCCAGCCGCAAGCGGGCACCCCGCAGCAGCACCAAGAAAGGGCGCTGGGCTTAAAGTAAGGCCGCCGGTGTCCGGCTTGTAAAGCCAGCAGGTTTTTGAGTAAAATGGGGCGGGTCCGGTAGAGACGCGGGGCACGCCTCGTCAAGCATAACCCCGGGAGGAATGTTAGTCGTGGTAAACCTGCCCGTCCTGGTACTGAATCAGAACTACGAGCCGCTCAATATATGCCGCGCCCGGCGGGCGATAGTTTTGGTGTACCAAGGAAAAGCGGAGATGCTCGAGAACGGCACCGGCTTTATCCACTCAGCCGCTGAGAGCTTCGACGTGCCCTCGGTAATCCGCCTGGCCTACCTGATAAAGCGCCCCCGACCGAAGAGAAGGCTGACCCGCCTCGAGGTATTCAGCCGCGACCATTTTATCTGCCAGTACTGCGGTAAAGAAGGCAAGCAGCTTACCCTGGACCATGTTATTCCTCGCCATCAGGGCGGGGCGCATACCTGGGAGAACGTGGTCAGCGCCTGTATCCCCTGTAACCGCCACAAGGCGGGCAGGACTCCGGAGCAGGCCGGGATGAAGCTGATTAACCACCCCTCACCCCCGCGCGATAATCTACCCTTCTACATTCCCCACCAGCTCAAGAACCAGCTCGTGTGGCGGAAATACCTCCCCCAGCAGAAAGGGTAGCGGGCTAAGGACTCAGCCCCTCTTCCGGCGGCGCCGGGGCTGGCTGGCTTCGACGGCTATCTCGCTTAAGGGTAATTCCACGCTCGCCCCGCTCTCCAGCTCCACGGTTACCGTTTCCTTGAGGGGATTAACGGCGGCTACCGAGGCCATTCCCTTAGAGGTCGATACCTGCTGACCTCTCCTGGGCAATTTTTCCCGCATCGCCCGGTAGACCTCGGCCTCGTAGCCGAGACAGCACATGAGACGCCCGCAGACGCCCGATATCTTCATGGGGTTAAGGGGTAAGTCCTGATCCTTAGCCATCTTGATGGAGACCGGGGCGAACTCATCCAAGAAGCTGACGCAGCACAGCGGGCGGCCGCAGCGACCGAAGCCGCCGACCAGCTTGGCCCCGTCTCTCGGCCCCACCTGTCTCAGCTCCACCCGCACCTTGAAGTGATTGGCCAGCTCCTTAACCAACTCGCGGAAGTCAACCCTTTCGGCGGCGCTAAAGAAAACGGTGAGCCGGCTGCCGCCGAGATTATATTCCGCAGACAAGAGCTTCATGGGCAGCTTCAGCTTATCAACCCACTTACCGCACTCGACCAGGGCCTCGGCGCCCTTTGTCTCGAGCTCCTGGGCCTGCTCGATGTCCTCAGCCTCCGCCCTGCGCACCACCGGCTTCAGCGGCTCCTCCAGCTCGCTATCCATTACCTGCTCGGGGGCAATAACCACCTGCCCCAGTTCCAGGCCACGGCTGGTCTTGACCACCACGTAGTCACTTACCGCTAGCTCGATATCCACCGGGTCGAAGTAGTAGAACCGCCCGGCCCTCTTAAAACGTATGCCGACAACATTAGCCATATCTCAGCCACCTCTCCGCGACAGGCTCAGCATAAGCACCTCCAGCACGAGCTGCGGATTGGCGTTCTGCTTGAGCTGCACCAGTGCCGCCTGAATACCGGCAATAAAATCTCTTATCTCTGACAAACTGTAATCCCCGGCGCGGCCGGTCAGGGTATCTTTAAGGTCGGTATTGGTAATAAGACCCCCGCAGCCGGCCTTAACCAGCAAAAGGTCGCGCCACCACCGGAGCCACAGTTCCAGAATTTCGTTAACCGCCGCCCGGTTCTGAGTGAACTGGGTAGCCAGCTGAAGCGCATAGTCGAGACGCTCCCCCCTATCACCGTCGATTACCTGAAGCAGCCGCTCCAGCCGCTCCGCGCGCTGCTTGAGCGGGCTATCGTCAACGGCGGCAGACAGCGCCCAGCCCAGACAGCCATTCGATAGCTTGGCCAAAAGACCAGCGCGCGCCGTCTCCAAGTTGCAGCGACTGCTGAGCGCCGTGCCTACCTCGGCCACACTCAGCGGGGGTAGCTCCAGCCGCTGGCAGCGGGAGATAATCGTAGCCGGGAGCAGCCGCTCGCCAGCCGTGAGCAGGATAAATATTACCCGCCCCGTGGGCTCCTCCAGGGTCTTGAGCAGGCAGTTAGCCGCTTCGTGGGACATGAGTTCAGCCCCGTCGATGATAAAGACCTTAAACCTGCCCTCGAACGGCGGCAGGCTGGCGGAGTGCTGCACGGCCCTAATCTGGTCGATACCGATTTCGGTCTGAGGCTTAGACTCGATGGAATTACGGCTTCCCGCGAGGTCTATCACCTGAACGTCGGCGTGCTTACCGTCGGCTATCTTCCGGCAGGAAGGACACTGCCCGCAGGGAGGCTCCGGCGCCTCACAGTTCAGCGCCCGGGCCAAGTCCAGGGCCAGGGTCATCTTACCCACGTGAGGCGGCCCGACGAAGAGATAGGCATGGGCTAGCGCCTGTCTCTCCAGACTGCACTGGAGCAGGGAAACCGCTTTTTCTTGCCCTACCGTTTCCCACACCCTGGGTTCACTCCTCTCTAAGTCAGGTGGCACCGGGTCAGGTCGGCGAAGGTCTCCCGCCGCTGAATGAGGCGCCCCTTACCATCTTTCACCATAACCACCGCCGGTCGGAGCGAGGCGTTATAGTTACTGGCCATGGGCAGGCAGTAAGCGCCGCTTACCGGGATGGCGATAATATCGCCGGCGGTAAGCCGGGGGAGATTAACATCTTTTACCAAGATGTCCCCCGACTCGCAGAACTTACCGGCAATGGCAACCTCTCCGGCATCTTTTTCGTTCATCTTGTTAGCCACCACCGCCTCATACTTAGCCCCGTAAAGGGCGGGACGGATATTATCCCCCATGCCACCGTCCACCGAGACGTAGCACCGGACGCCGGGTATCTCCTTAATCACGCCCACCCGATAGAGGGCAACCCCGGCCTGCCCGACCATGGCCCGTCCCGGCTCGATGATAAGCCGCGGCGGGGCCAGTCCCAGCTCCCGGCACTTAGAAACAATCCTGGCGGTGATAGCCTGGGCATAGGTAGCCACCGGCGGGGCGGGCGCGTCCCGGGTATACTGAACGGCAAAGCCGCCGCCGATGTCAAGCTCCTTAAGCTCGAAGCCGTGCTTTTTCTTCATCCCGGCAGAAAGGTCGAGCACGCGCTCGATAGCCAGCTCATAAGGCCCGACCTCGGGGATGAGAGAACCGATATGAAAATGCAGGCCGATAAGGTTAAGGTTGGCAACACTTGCCGCCCGGGCCACAGCCTCCCCGGCGCCGGTCATGGGAAAACCGAACTTACTATCGATAACGCCGGTGGCGATATACTTATGGGTATGCGGGTCAACCCCGGGCGACAGGCGGAGTAAGATATTGGGTTTAACTCCCCACTCCCCGGCCAACCTATCGAGCATCTCAAGCTCATAAAGGTTATCCACCACGACACGGCCTACTTCCCACTCGAGGGCCAGCTTTAGCTCCTCGGCTGACTTATTGTTCCCGTGGAAGTACACCTTATCCAGGGGAAAGCCGGCCTCCCGGGCGATATAGAGCTCGCCCGCCGAGACCACATCCAACCCCACCCTTTCCTCGTTAAAGAGCCTTGCCAACGCCGTGTTTATAAAGGCCTTGGCGGCGTAGATAACCATGGTGTCGGGATAGAGCTTCGCAAACTCGGTCTTAAACTCAGCGCACTTACTGCGCAGGCTGAGCTCATCGAAGACATAGAGCGGCGTGGCGAACTCCGCGGCGAGTTCGGTGGCATCGCAGCCGCCGATAGCGAGGTGACCCCGGCTGTTCACCTCGGCGGTCAATGGAAACAGAGAAAGGTCGGCTATCATTTCACCTCAATGTTACCAGCGCCCACGGGTGAAGTCAATTTAAGACCGGGTAGGGTTTGACAAAAAGGATATGTTATGTTACATTCAACTTAATTGAATAGTGTAAAGGCTGAGAACAAGAGTAGTAGCCTTCCAGCGAGGCGCAGAGAGTCGGGTAAGGTGTGAGCCGATGCTGGCGCAGAAGGTGAATGGACTTGGGAGCCGCGGGT
>JAFGFP010000134.1 GCA_016931015.1 Dehalococcoidales bacterium | reverse complement strand
CCGCCGGGCGGGACGGGTCGGCTCGAATCTCCTCCATCTCGGCGACCAGCAGCAGGTTCTCTAATAGCTCGGTAATACCGGTCTTCTCCTTGGCGGAGATAGGCGCGCAGACGACATCGCCTCCCCATTCCTCGATGACCAGGCCGGCGTCGGCCAGCTGCTGCTTGACGTTATCGGGGTTAGCCGTGGGCTTGTCAATCTTGTTTAGAGCCACCACGATGGGCACTCCGGCCGCCCGGGCGTGGTCGATAGCCTCCAGGGTTTGGGGCATGACCCCGTCGTCGGCGGCCACCACCAGAATGACGATGTCGGTTACCTGGGCTCCCCGGGCACGCATCGCGGTGAAGGCTTCGTGACCCGGTGTGTCCAGGAAGGTGACCTTGTGCCCCCCCACCTCGACCTGATAGGCGCCGATGTGCTGGGTTATCCCCCCGGCTTCGGAGGCCATGACGTTGGTCTCGCGGATAGCGTCCAGGAGTCGGGTCTTACCGTGGTCGACGTGCCCCATAATGGTCACCACCGCCGGGCGCGGCTTCAGGTTCTTGCGGGCCTCGCCCTTGAGGTGCTGTCCCTTCTTGAAATCGATGGCGGTGCTGGATAGCTTGCGTGCCGCTTGCGGTTCCGGTCGCGGCTCGAAGCCCAGACCGGAGGCCACGGTGGCGGCGGCTTCGTAGTCGATAATTTGGTTAATGTTGGCCATGATGCCGATTCGCATCAGCTGCTTGATAACGTCGATGACGCTGGCCCCGAGTGCCTCCGCCAGCTGACGCACGCTCAGGCTGGACGCAATCTCGATTGGGCGCGCCTCTGCTGGTTGAGCCCCGGCGCGGGGCTCTCTGGCGGTAGCAGGCGTGTTCCTTGAGTTACTCGTTCTGGCCACTGTTCGCGTCCCCTTCCATAATCTCCCCGGCCTTTTTCTGGAGCTCGGCCTGGTTCTCAGCGCTGAGGGTTGTCCTGAGCGCATGCTCCAGCCGGCGGCTCTTCAGTCCGGCTTCCCAACATTCTGGCCGGTGGCAGAGGTAAGCGCCGCGTCCGGCGGCCTTGCCCCCGCGGTCAATCTCGACGCCGTGGTCGGCGGTGGACACCAGGCGGATTAGCTCCCGCTTGGGTCTTATCTTGCGGCAGGCGATACAGGTTCGCTGCGGAATGTGCTGCTGGCTAATAGCCTTCGTCCTCCTCGTAGTCTTCCGGGCTCTGCGACACCCGGCGGCGTTTCTTGATCTTAATGCCGTCCTCAGCGGCGGTCTTGACCGGGACACCCTTCTTCTTTTTCTTCTTGGCCTTGGTGCCCGCTTTAGCCGGGGTCGGTATCGAGATGTCCTCGGCGAACCTTATCTCGGCTTTCTCCTCGCCGGGCGGCGCTTCGGCGCTGACCGGGGTGAGGACCTCGCTCTCGGAGGCCGGTAGCTCTTCGGCCTCCTCGATTTCCTCGACTTCTTCGGCTTCCTCATCTGCCGCGACGCTCGCCTCAATCTCCGCCGGTACCGGCTCCGCCTCCTCGATTTCGGGTATCTCGCCGGGGAGCTCCTCCTCGGCGACGGCTTCGCTGGCCAGGGCCTTGGCCTCTTCCTCGGCTTCGGAAGCGCTCTTAATATCTATCCTGAGGCTGATGAGTTTGGCCGCCAGCCGGACGTTCTGGCCCTCTTTCCCGATGGCCAGGGAAAGCTGGTTATCGGGCACCACTACGGTGGCCGTCTCCTCTTCCTCGTTCATGGCGACGTTTACCACGTGGGCCGGGCTTAAGGCGTTAGTGATGAAGACCGATTTATCCGGGCTCCACATGATAACGTCTATCTTTTCCCCGCTCAGCTCGTTGACGATGTTCTGTATCCTGATGCCCCTCAGGCCGACGCAGCAGCCCACCGGGTCGATACCTTCCTGCTGGGTGGTTACGGCTACCTTGCTCCGGTAGCCGGCCTCGCGGGCAATCGCCTTTATCTCTACGGTGCCGTTGAGCACCTCGGGCACTTCGAGCTCAAAGAGCCGTCGCAGCAGGTTCGGGTGAGAGCGCGATACCAGCACCCTTGGCCCGCGGTTGGTCTGAATTACCTCCAGGAGGCAGACTTTGAGCCGCTGGCCGACGCGGTATCTTTCGTTGTGCACCTGCTCGGCGGCCGGCAGTATCGCCTCGGTGCGTCCCAGGTCGATGAAGAGCTGCCGGGGCTCGATGCGGCGTACCATGCCGGTAACGATGTCGCCCTGCTTGTCGGCGAACTCCTCGAAGATGGCGCTGTGCTCGGCTTCGTGGAGCCGTTGTAAGATAACCTGCTTGGCGGTCTGCGCGGCGATGCGCCCCGCGTTGTGGGGGGTGGCCTCGATATCTACAATGTCGCCGAGCTGGGCGTCCGGTTTGAGCCGGAGCGCCTCGTCCAGGGTAATCTCACGGCGCGGGTCGCTGGGCGTCTCGACTACCGTCTTCTGCACCCATACCTTGATACCGCCGGTGCCGGGGTTAATCTTGACGAGGATATCCTGGTTAGGTGAGAAGTTATTCTTCTTGTAGGCCGACGCCAAGGCCGCTTCCACCGCCTCAAGCACGGTCTCCCGGGGCAGATTCTTCTCCGCCGAGAGTTGGGTGATAGCGAGCATAAAGTCGCTTTTCATCTCACACTAATCCCCCAGTTACATTATCCTCTCCAGAATAAAAAAGTGGGATAACACCCACTTCACAACGCAAATCTTCACCTAGCGTGATTATACCACACCCCGATTCTAAGGCGCAATAAGACCAGCCGGGCCGGGGCGTTCTCCGGCGCGGCCGTACTTTATATCCCCCGGAATTTTCGGGGGAGGGGATCGGGGTTGAGCTTTTAGGATTTGTGCCTTATAATTTATCTAGTGTAAAATATAGTCTGGTTATTAAGGATGGTTAATCTAGACCGGTAAGTCACTCTGAATTAATGATATAGGGCTAGTCAGTCTCCTGGGTTTGTTTTCCAGCTACCACAGTCAGTAAGGTGTGAAATTAAGCTAGCGAATACTAAACTGAGGAGGGAAGAATGAAAAGGTTTATTGTTCTCCTGTTAGTCGTGGTGTTAGTTACCAGCCTGATTGTTACTGGTTGTCGACCGAAACCGCCCGAACGACCCGACTACCCCGACGAGATGCCATGCGGCATGATTGTCGATTTGAGCGGTCCTTATTCCGAGATGGGCTTAAGGCTCAGTACCGGCGCCGAAGTCGCTGTCGAGCAGATGAACGATTGGGGCGGCATCAGAAACATGTATTCCATGCAGCTTGACCTTATCGTGGCTGACGATGGCGGTTCTGCGGCCCAGGCGGCCGCCGAGGCGGAGCGCCTGATTACCGAGGAAGAAGTCATCTTTCTGATAGGCGCCTGGCCCACGGCAACGGCCATCGCCGAGGTGGCCGAGCAGTACGAGGTGCCCTTTATCTGCCCGCTGGACATGGAACCGATTACCGACCAGGGTCTGGCATACACCTTCCGCACCACGGCTGGTGCCGAAGCCGCTGCCGCTCAGATTGTGGCCGGGATGACGGAGTCGGCAGCTGAGGCGGGGTTGCCCGCTCCTGAGAGCTGCTTTGTGATGTATGTCCCCGACGACCAGGGTAACGCGGTAGTCGGGGCCTTTAAGGAGCAGGCGGAGGCCTCCGGTATCGATATAGTCGGCGAGGAGACTATCGACCCGGCGGCTGCCAGCTTCGCCGCTCAACTGGCCGCCGCCGAGGCGGCATCGCCCGACCTGCTTTTTACCTGTAACTATACCGGAGATGCTATCGTGCTCTATCAGGAGATGATGGCGCGGGAG
The DNA here is from genome assembly GCA_016931015.1 of Dehalococcoidales bacterium. Taxonomy (GTDB): domain Bacteria; phylum Chloroflexota; class Dehalococcoidia; order Dehalococcoidales; family UBA5760; genus UBA5760. Next base: position 3,434 of record JAFGFP010000134.1, on the reverse strand, counting down.
AGCTACTTCCCCTACGGGGTCTATTCCTGGGGGTGGGGCACTGCCGACCCGGTCTTCTACGAGTCGCTGCCGTTGGAAGCCTATGAGTACGGCTTTGTCTACGAGGCCGCCGACCCGGTAGCGCAGGATAGAAGCTACTACGAGTGGATTGATGACGGAGTGCGTGCCAGGATAGACGAGGACTGGAACACCCCGGAAATAGCGACCGCCTATCATGCCGTCTGGCTGGTTAAAGAGGCCCTCGAGCGTATGGTGGAGTTGGGGGCATCGCTCCCGGGACAGAGTGTGGAGATTGAGTTCAGCCTCGAACTGGACAAGTTCCGGAATAATCTCCGGTTAGCCCTGACTAAGCTGGATTTAAGCCGCGCTCTTGTGGAGAAGGTGCAGCTGCCGGACGGTTCACCGTTTCTCCCCGCCCTACATGTGTTGCGGTTTGAACAGTTCGCGTTTGACGAGAATGGGCAGAGTAAGTATGCCACCGGCATAATCAGCCAGAATGTCGACGGCACACGTTGGCCGCTGTACCCCACGGGAAAGCGCGTGAGTGATTCTCCTTCGGTTGTCCTGCCAATACCACCCTGGAGTGAGCGCTAGCGCTAGCAATTTTATCGGGGCAGGCTCGAAACTGGGGCCGCCGCGCCTGCGGTGGCTTGGGTCTCAGGACTCTAGAGCCTGCCCGATATTATTTATTACAAGTAGTCATTTTGGATCCTTGAGGGCATCATTTTCAGCGGCGTCATTAGTTCTGTGGACACTTTTTTGTTATCAATTTTGTTAAACCTATTGACAAGCGCTAAAAATTGCGGTATAACTATACCTAAATTACCTAGCCCCGTTAGCAAGATTTAATTGGTCCTGTCTGTCAACCTGTCGTGGGAGATAGATTATGGCTGGAGTTATTCAGAGGCCGGAGGGTGAAGCTGCTCGTGGGATAGGTCGGCGGGTTGTTGCCCACGAAAACTTCGCCATAGGCATGGCTCTGGTGGGCCTGGTTGCAGCGCTGGGTGGTGCCTCCCGGGGGGCGACCGTTACCCCTTCTAATATCGCCAACGTTCTTCTTCAGAGTTCGGTTCGTGGTGTGGTGGCGGTGGGACAGGCGTTCGTTATCCTGACCGGTAATATCGACCTTTCGGTTTCTGGCGTGGGCGTCATGGCCATGATGATGGGTGGCGCCATGATGACCACCCAGTGGCAGAATATCCTCGGCTACCCGGCGTCTCTCGCTTTGGCCATCCCGGTTATGCTGTTGGTGGCCGCCTGCTGGGGGTTGCTGAATGGCACCCTGGTCTCACGTTTCGGCATTCCCTCGCTGATAGCTACCTTCGGTGTCTGGCAGCTGGGCTACGGAGTTGCTTACTATGTAACCAACGGCGAAGCCCTCATGGAGCTGCCGGAGAGCCTGGCGATTCCCGGTTCTCTGCCGGCGGCGCCCATCATCTTCTTCTCGGTGGCGGTGGCGGCCTATATTGTCCTCAATCATACCGGTGTCGGCCGCAACGTGTATGCCGTCGGGGGTAATCCGGTAAGCGCCTTCCTCTCCGGAATAAACGTGAGGCGAACCTCCCTCTACGTCTTCATTATCTCGGGTCTTTTGGCGGGGTTGGGTGGCTTGCTCTTCCTGTCGCGAGGGATGGCGGCTTCGATAGAGGCCCTGCGGGGTCTTGAGTTGGACAGCATCGCGGCCTGTGCCATCGGCGGCATCAGCCTCTTCGGCGGGCGTGGGAACATCGTCGGGGTGGTATTGGGTGCTATCATCATCGGGGTGCTTACTAATGCTATCAGTGTCATGCACATGGGCCATGCCGCTCGTTACATCATCAAAGGGGCAATCATAATCGGGGCGGTGGCGATTGACATTATACGGCGGGAGCGCCGCTAAGCCGTAATCACTATTGATAGAGTATAGGTTATGACGACAGAAAGTGTAGAGCGAAGAGACAAAGCTGGGGCGCGTGGTGTCGCCGGGCGTGTTTTCAGACATGAAAATGCAACTCTGGGTATTATTCTGGCGGCTGTTGTTGCTGCCATGGCCATAGCCACCGGCGGCAAAGCGGTGGCGGTGCGCAACATGAAGATGGTGCTGGTGGAGACAGCGACCATGGGGATATGCGCCATCGGCCAGGCGTTTGTTATCTTAACCGGTGGTATCGACCTTTCGGTAGCCGGTATTGCTTTCGGAACCTCGGCCCTGGGTAGCGCCATGATGACCACCCAGGAGTTTCAGCAGATTTTGGGCTATGCGGCGCCTGTCTGGCAGGGGATACCGGCCATGCTCGCTCTGGGAGCTGGCTTGGGGGCCATCAGCGGCCTCGTGGTATCCCGTATTAAGGTGCCGGGCTTAATCGCCACCCTGGGTGTCTGGCAGATAGCCCACGGGGTGGGGTTCTTCATCACCGGAGGCTTCACCATTACCAGAATGGTAACCCCTCTCAAGTTTTTCGGGCAGGGCTTCATCCCCGAGGGCGGCTTCCCGGTGGCGGGTATCATTTTCATCGTGGTGGCGGTCGTCTGCTATTTCATCTGGCACCATACTGTCTACGGGCAGTCGGTCTTTGCCGCCGGCGGCAGTCCCGGTACAGCCTACCTCTCCGGGGTAAAGGTTAAGAACATGCAGTTCTCGGTCTACGTTATCTCGGGGCTCCTGGCTGGCCTCGGGGGCATGATTCGGACGGCGCGCGTGATGTCGGTTTCCTATTCGAGCTTCGATGGTCTTGAGTTGCAGAGCATCGCCGCAGCGGTGATTGGTGGCATGAGCCTCTTCGGTGGTAAGGGGACCATCGTGGGGGTGGTACTGGGGGCTTTGGTAATCGGTGTTATCCGTAACGGTATGGCGATACTGGGTGCCGACCCCTTCCTCGAGAGTACTATCTTGGGGGTGATAGTCATTCTGTCCGTGGCTATTGACACCTGGCGCCGTCGGGGGCGCTGAGATAAGTTCTCCACGTTAATACTTCATTTTCTTAACAGGAAATTAACATTTTCATGCTATTTTCAGAGTAAGAGGGTAGCTTCCGCCATTCCAGCGAGTCTTGACAACTAAAGATACTTTCTCCGCCTTACAGAGGTAACCTCTTGTTCATCCTGTAATTAATGTCAGGATAAGGAGGCTAAGTGCCTATGGAGCACGGTATTTGAGCTGGTGAGAGTGACTGGAGAGACTATCTAAGACTCAAAGGAAAGGAGAAGTGGAATGAAGAGATTTGTAGTGCCACTGATGACAGTGGCTGTAGTGGTGGCTCTGATTCTGGCGGGTTGTACTACCACGACCACGCCGACCACGCCGACCACGCCCACCACGCCGACCACGCCGACCACCCCGACCACACCGACCACAACCTCGGCTACGGGGTCCACGACCTCGGCTACGCCGACCACGCCGACCACGCCGACCACGCCGACCACATCGCCGAGCGCCGCCCCGCCGGCCCCGCGCT
>JAFGFP010000133.1 GCA_016931015.1 Dehalococcoidales bacterium | reverse complement strand
TCGGCGAGTGAGGAGGGAGTAGTTGTCTCGCTTAGTAATACCCAATATTGAGTGCGTTGAGAGCCGGGATAATTTCGGCCGCTTTTTAGTGGAGCCGCTGGAGAAGGGTTTCGGGGTTACCCTGGGTAACTCGTTACGCCGGGTTTTGCTCAACTATCTGCCCGGCGCAGCGGTAACCACCATCAGTGTCGAAGGCGTCCAGCATGAGTTTTCGACCATTCCCCACGTCAAAGAAGACGTCACCGAGTTTATCCTTAACGTCAAGGAGTTGCGCCTGATTCCCGTTTCCGGGGAGCCGGGCAAGCTGGTGCTGGAGGTGGCCAGCGAGGGCCGGGTCTCTGCGGCGGACATCAAGCCGTCGACGGACTTCGAGGTTGCCAACCCCGAGCTCTATCTGGCGACCCTCGATTCTCCCGAGGCCAGGCTCTACGTTGAGTTCGGCGTGGAGTTGGGCAGCGGCTACCGGCAGGCCGAATCGAGAGAGGACCTGCCCATCGGTACCATTCCCATAGACGCTATCTTCACCCCGATACGGAAGGTGAATTTCACCGTGGAGGCGGCCCACGGCGGTGAGGGGGCTAACCGCGAGCGGTTATTCCTGGACGTGTGGACGGACGGCTCTGTGGAGCCGGTCGAGGCGCTGAGCCGCAGTGCCTCAATTCTGACGGAGCAGCTGGCGCCGTTCGTTAGCTGCGCTCTGGCCGTCGAGGCCAAGGTGGAGGAGCAGCGGGTTCGCTTGTCCATTCCGGAGGAGCTTTACAATATGCCGGTGGACAGGCTGGATCTCTCGGTGCGCACCATGAACTGTCTTCGGCGGGGTGGCATCGAGACGGTGGGGCAGATTATCAGTAAGGGCGAGAAGGGGCTGATGGCGCTGCGTAATTTCGGCGAGAAGTCCAGCCAGGAAATAGAGGAACGTCTTAAAGAGCTGGGGTTATCGCTGACTCCGCCGCCGGAGGAGGAAGCGGGCGAACCCTCTGAGGAAGGGCAGGTAGATGAGACATAAAGTTGTCGGGAGAAGGTTAGGCCGGTCTTCGGGTCACCGGCGGGCCCTGTTCCGGGGTCTGGTGACCGACCTTTTGGGTTACGAGAAGATTACTACCACCGAGGCCAAGGCCAAGGAAGTGCGCGGTCTGGCCGATAAGATGATTACCCTGGGTAAGAAGGGGAGCTTACCCGCCCGCCGGCAGGCACTAGCCTTCGTGCTGGATGAAAAGACGGTGGACAAGGTCTTTGCCGACCTGGCGCCGCGTTATGCCGAACGGAGCGGAGGCTATACCCGTATCGTTAAGCTGGGCCCCAGACAGGGCGATGGCGCCCCCATGGTTCGGCTTGAACTGGTCGAGTGAAGAAGGTTTTCCGGTGACAGCCGTTACCAAGGTTGTCTTAATAATTGAATACGAGGGCACGCGCTATCACGGTTTCCAGTTGCAGCTTAAGCTGCCCACCATTCAGCAGGAGCTGGAGCGGGCACTAGCTAAGCTTACCGGCGGCCGGCGGCGGGTGGTAGCGGCCAGCCGGACTGACGCCGGGGTGCACGCCAGGGGGCAGGTGGTTAGCTTTAGAACTACCTCGAAGCTGCCGGAAACGACCTTCGTCACCGGGCTGAACCACTACCTGCCCGAGGATATTGCGGTCAGAGCGGCCTACCGGGTGGACGATTCGTTCCATGTCCAGCGTGACGCCGTGAGCCGGGAGTACCGCTATCAGGTCTTGAACCGTAAGGCCCGCTCGCCGCTGGAGAGGCTGACTTCCTATCTGGTGTCGGGGCGGCTGGACATTGCGGCCATGAACGGGGCCTTCGGGCTGCTGCTGGGTGAACATGACTTGGCCTCGTTTGCCAGCCGCATGGAGCTCGGGGAGCGAAACACGGTAAAGAACGTACTGCGCGTTGGGGTAGCCCGGGAAGGGGAAATGGTCGTTTTTGATATGGTGGCCAATTCCTTCCTGCCCCATCAGGTGCGTAACACCGTGGGCTTACTGTTGAGAGTGGGACTGGGTAGAGTGGATACGAGCAAAGTTCGTGATATAATGGAGGTCGGGGAACCGGGGCTGGCCGGCCCCACCGCCCCCGCCTGCGGGCTGTGCCTTGAGCGCGTGAATTATGCCTATCCCTTTGAGGAGATGAGATGAAGACCTATAGTGCGAGACCGTCCGAGATTAGACGGAAGCGGCACGTTATCGATGCCGAGGATAAGATTCTGGGTAAGCTGGCTACCGAGGTGGCCTGGTTACTCATGGGGAAACACAAGCCGATGTTCAGCCGTAATCTGGACGTCGGCGACTTCGTGGTGGTTACTAACGCCGCCAAGGTTAAGGTCACCGGTAAAAAGGCGGAGCAGAAGTTCTACTACCGGCATTCCGGCTACCCCGGGGGTTTTAAGAGCGTTAGCTATGAGAAGATGATGCAGACCCACCCGACCCGGGTGGTGGAACACGCCGTGAAGGGGATGCTGCCCCACACCCGGCTGGGAGCCAAAATGCTGAAGAAGCTGACGGTTTATGCCGGCGCTATCGAGTCCCGTCCGGCTCCGGCCAGGGCAGAGGCGGAAACGGTTACTAATCCGGAGAAAGAATAGGTTCTGATGGAAGAGCAAAGTTACTTTTATGGTACCGGCAGGCGTAAGTCTTCGATTGCCCGGGTGAGGCTGATACCCGGGGAGGGCTCCATCATCGTCAACAATATACCCTACGAGGAGCGCTTCCCGCGTCCCGAACACCGCCGGGTAATCCAGCAGCCGCTCCTGGTTACGGAGAGCGTGGGTAAGTTCAACGTGCTGATTAAGGTGGAGGGTGGTGGCGTGTCGGGGCAGGCCGGGGCTATCTCCCACGGTATCGCCCGGGCCCTGGTTAAAGCCGACGAAAAGCTGAGACCGCGACTGCGCGAGGACGGACTGCTTACCCGCGACCGCCGCGTTAAGGAGCGGAAGAAGGTCGGTCTCCGGCGGGCCCGTAAGGCGCCGCAGTACACCAAGCGTTAAGCGCCGTTTACTTGCCGTGGTACGCTCTCTCCGCATGGAGAAGGCTGCGTCCGGCTGCTTTCCCGCTGGTAACTTCGTAAAAAATAGAGGGCTGTCCCCTTGGGGCAGTCCTCTATTATCTTCGGAAAACTCTTCGGCCTTAGGTCAACCGCCAGTCCTTATATCCCTGTTGCATTATAGCCAGGTACTCCGGGGAGGGCTTACCTGTTTCGGCGCGCCCGCTCTGAATGTAGGTTACCGCCTCTATCGGCTCGCTATCTTCGTTGTTAACAATGGCGTTCATCCGGCGGTAGTCGCTCCCGTAGTGCTTATCCAGCCGCCTCAGGCACCCTTCGCTGACTTCGTAGACGGCGCCGGGCACCTTGCCGCCCCTAATCGGCCTGATGGTGGCGGTACCTCCCCGCCAGGCCCGCGACCAGCCGATAAATACCACCTGGTAGTGGTGCAGGGTGGCGGGGAACTTGGGGAGGCTCTCCGGGCAGCGCTCCCGCATCTCCTTACGGCTTAGTTCCAGGGCGTAAGCAAAATAGTACATCGTTATCCCTCGGCTAGCTGCTGCTTTAGAAAGTCGATGGCCGTTACTGGGGAGGGGTCGGTCTGGTAGAGCAGGGCCAGGTAGTAGCTGACATAATCTCCGAAGAGTACCAGGCTCATCATCTGGCTTAAGGGGCTCTCGCCCTCGCCGTCTACGGTCTGGTAGCCGACCCCGGTCCTCTCCAGGAGCTTGGCAGTTACCCGGTAGCGGAGCTGAATGCGCTCGGTGAGTAAGGCCGAGCGGAGCATGACGACCACTATGCTGGCGGCCAGCTTCTCCGGGAGCTGGTAGCCGACCACGGCGTTATGGTTCAGCTCCGGGAAGACTTCGTGGAAGGCCCAGGCCTTGGAGTTCTCGTTGATTTGGGTCTTCCAGCGGCGGGCTACCTCGGCGGTAATCCCGGCCCCGTAGACTACCGGCAGGCGGTTATGGAGCCGGCCGGCAAGCTTTTTAGCCGGGTTCTCTGAGTAGGCCACCGTCTCGTCTATCCGCGAAGATAACCCCTCTAACACCGACACGGTCTCGGCTAGCGCCGCCGATTTATCGCTTATCAGCCCGAGCCTGCCCAGAAAGCAGAGGATGGGGAGCAGGCTGAAGGGCAGGGCGGCGCGGGGTGGGGCCTGATAGTCGAAGCTGAAGACGGGAACGCCCTTCTCCTGGGCGATAGCCTTGAGCTTGCCGCCGGTGGTGATGGCCAGTTTCTTGGCCTCTGTTTTTAGGGCTCGCTCGAACGAGGTCATGGTTTCCTCGGTGTTCCCCGAGTAGCTTGAGGCGATGACCAGGGTCTTGGCGTCGGTGAAGGCGGGTAGCTCGTAGCCCCGGCTGACGATAATCGGTAGCCGGGCCTCGGCTCGGGCCAGGCTGGCGGCTAAATCGCCCCCGATGGCCGAGCCGCCCATCCCCAGAACGAGCACTTTATCAATATCGCCATAGTCCGGGGGCAGCTCGAAGTCGAGCGTCATCTGCCAGACCTGTCGGCAGAGCTGCGGCAGGTGGTGGAGGTGGCTGAGCATCCCTTCGGGGTCGTACCGTTTGAATACCTGGGGGTCGTCCAGTTCGTGTCCGGCCAACTAAATCACCTTCTTTATCTTGCTCCGGCGCTCACCAGCTCCTGGGCTTTCTTAAGCAGTCCCGCTACCCGCTCCGGGGTGCCGCCCTCGGCGTAGAGGCGGAGCAGGGGCTCGGTCTGGGAGAGCCTGATAAGGAGCCAGGAGTTATCGGCCAGCGTAAAACGCAGGCCGTCTTTAGTGTCTGTGTTTGCCACCTTGACGCCGTCGATAGACCCCGGCGCCAGTTCCCTGAGGCGGTTGGCGTCGGGCGTCACCTTACGGTCATCGAGCTTGATGTCCACCCGCCGGTAGTAGTGGGGCCCAACCTTGCTGTGAAGATAGTCGATAAGCTGCGACGGGCTCTTCCCCGTCTTGAGCATCAGGTCGAGGAAGTAGAGACCGGCCAGAATGCCGTCCCTCTCCGGGAGGTGACCGCGGAAGCCGTAGCCGCCGCTCTCCTCGCCGCCGATGAGCGCCGCTTGGGCCGTCATTACCGGGGCCACGTATTTGAAGCCGACCCCAGTTTCGTAAACGGGCACCTCGAAGAGCTCACCCAGGCGGTAGGCCATACCGCTCATGGTCACCGTCTTCACGATGGGGCCGCGCTGCCCGCGTATCTCCAAAAGGTAGAGGCAGAGCAGGGCGAAGACGTGGAGCGTGCTTATATAGACGCCGTTTTCGTCCACGATGCCGATACGGTCGGCGTCCCCGTCGGTGGCCAGGCCGACGCTGGCTTTCTCTTTAATGACGGTATCGGCGAGCTGGGTCAGGTTATCGGCCACCGGCTCCGGCTGCTTTATCCCGGGGAAGAGCGGGTTTCGCGTCTCGTTTATCTCGCTGAGCCCGATAGTCCCCCCGCCGAGCAGCTTCCGGAAGTAGCCGGCACCGGCCCCGTACATCGAATCGATGACTATCTTGAGGCGGGAGGCACGTATCGCCTCCAGGTCAACGAGCTTCGCCATCTGCTGGTAGTAGGCCGGGGCCGGGTCGAGGTAGCTTACCAGTTTTTGTTCTAAGGCCTGGGCCAGGGGCAGCCTCTTTACGGAGTCGCTCTGCCGGAGGTGGCTAATCTTTGCCTCTATCCGGGCGGTAATCTCGGGGGAGGCGCTCGAGCCGGACTCGGTCTTAAACTTAAAGCCGTTCCAGCTAGCCGGGTTGTGGCTGGCGGTGATAATGACGGCCCCGCCGGCCTTCTGGTTAACCGCCGCCAGGCTTATCACCGGCGTCGGGCTGGCTGCAGGGCAGAGGGATACCTTTATGGCGTTAGCCGCCATTACCTCGGAAGCGGCGGCGGCGAAGTCCTCGGAGGCAAAGCGGGTGTCGTAGCCGATAACCAGCCCCCGCCCGGCCAGCCCCGCCTCTTTGAGGTATTCGGCTACCGCCTGGGTGCACACCCGTACGTTGTCGAAGGTAAAGTCCTGGGCGATAATCCCCCGCCAGCCGTCGGTGCCGAACTTAATCGGGTTGCTCATTGCCTGCTCTCGTCGTCTTATTTCTAGCCGGCTCATGCCGGCAGCAAGTCGCAGAAGTGGAGTGAGTCCCGGCAGACCTTGTCACCGAGGTGGTAGCTAATCTTCTCCCGGAATATCGGGCCGTTAAAGACGAAGGAGTGGAACTCGCCGTTCTCGCCCGCCGGGTCGATGCCGGCGGGAAGAGAGGCTAAGAACTCCCTATCGAGCCTTCTGCCCACGAAGCCGTCGTCGAGGGCCTTAGCGTCGACGCAGGTGGTTACCGCCTGAAAGTCCCGGGCGATGAATGAGGCTACCAGCTCGCCGGAGTCCCGGCCCCAGAGGGGGAAAATCCCCGCCATGTCGATACGGGAGAGGTTGGCCTCGCGGTACTTTCTCACCTCCTCCAGGAAGATGTCGCCGAAGGCCACCCGGGAGACGGCGGCCTCTCTGAATCCGGCCAGAGCCGCCCTCATCCGGTCTTCGTACTCCTGGTTGGGGCAATCCTGGGGGATGAAGACCTCCGCCAGGGGCAGCCCTATGGATTGGGCCTGCTTTTCGACCAGGGCCCGGCGCACCCCGTGCAGGCTGACCCGGTCGTAGCCCTCGGTTATCGTGGTCAGCAGGGAGATGACCTCGTAATTCCGGCTTTTCTGGAGCTCGTACAGGGCCATGGCGCTGTCCTTGCCCCCGCTCCAGCAGAGAAGAATCTTTTCCATCTGGGTTTTGTCTGCCTCTCCCCTTTAGTTCCCCTCCTGCAAAGGAGAAGGGATATAAAGAGGGGCTTGGCGGCCCCTCTCTCTTAGTCTCTCCGCTATCGTTATTGTCTTGGCGGCTAGCTACCCCAGCGCCTCTTTCCTCAGGATTTCCGCTTTGTCGGTCCGCTCCCAGGGGAGGTCGATGTCTTCCCGTCCGAAGTGCCCGTAGGCGGCGGTCTGCTGGTAGATGGGGCGGCGCAGGTCGAGGTCGCGGATGATAGCCGCCGGTCTTAGGTCGAAGTGCTTGTTAATCAGGTTCATCATGACCTCGTGGCTCACCTTGGCGGTGCCGAAGGCCTCGATGGCTATGGACAGGGGCCGGGCCACGCCGATAACGTAGGCAATCTGGACCTCCAGACGCTCGCTGAGCCCGGCGGCGACCAGGTTCTTGGCGATGTAGCGGGCGGCGTAAGCTGCCGAGCGGTCGACCTTGGTCGGGTCCTTGCCGGAGAAGGCGCCGCCGCCGTGGCGGGCGAGTCCACCGTAGGTATCGACCAGAATCTTGCGTCCCGTAAAGCCGGTATCTGAGACCGGCCCCCCGATGACGAAGCGACCGGTAGCATTAACATAATATTTAGTTTGGTCGTCAATCAGGGAAGGGGGTACGACCTTCTTTATCACCTCTTTGATAATGTCTTTCTCAATTTGCTCGTGGCTCACGTCGCGGTTGTGCTGAGCGCCGATAACCACGTTGGTCACCCGGTGCGGTGTGCCGTTGTGGTATTCCACGGTGACCTGTGATTTCCCGTCGGGGCGGAGGTAGGGTATAGTGTGCTCCTTCCGTACCTGAGCCAGGCGGCGGCACAGCTTGTGGGAAAGGGAGATGGGCAGGGGCATGAGCTCCGGCGTCTCGTTACAGGCAAAGCCGACCATCATCCCCTGGTCGCCGGCGCCGGTCTCGTCGAGGTCGTCACCGGTGCCGGAGGTCTTTGCCTCCAGCGACTTATCCACCCCGAGGGCGATATCGCGGGACTGCTCGTTAATGGAGACCATCACCCCGCAGGAACGATAGTCGAAGCCGTACTCGGGGCGGCTGTAGCCGATGTCGTGGACTACCTTCCGCACTATCTGCGGGACTTCCACGTAGCAGTCGGTGGTAATCTCGCCCATAACAATGATGATGCCGTTGGTTACGGCCGTCTCACAGGCTACCCGTCCGTAGGGGTCTTTTTCCAGGATGCTGTCCAGGACGGCATCAGATATCTGGTCGCACATTTTGTCCGGGTGCCCTTCGGTAACCGACTCCGAGGTGAGCAGGTATACCGGTGAGCTGTTAAAAGTGTTGGTCATCTTATCCTCCATGTCTTAGGTTCCTTCGTGCCAGCTGTTAAGATACGCCGTCTGTTCCAGGGTCAGCGTGTCAATCTCGATGCCCATCGACTTCAGTTTGAGGCGGGCTATCTCCCGGTCTATATCTTCGGGTACCGAGTAGACCCTGGTTTCGAGCTGGTCTCTGTTTTTCGTAATGTATTCCAGACACAGGGCCTGGTTAGCGAAGCTCATGTCCATGACGTTGGCGGGGTGCCCTTCGGCGGCGGCCAGATTAATCAGCCGCCCCTCCCCC
>JAFGFP010000001.1 GCA_016931015.1 Dehalococcoidales bacterium | reverse complement strand
GCCGCCGCCCCGAAGATAATGGTCAGGGGCAGAATAGTCCATACCCTCAATGGTAGCTTTCTTAAACCCGGCATACCCGGCGTCTCCCTGCCTGAGTTATCGCTTTGAGCTTCGGCTGCCCTATACCCAGCGCGTTCTCTTGCTCTGGCTCTTGGCGGAACTCAAGCTGGGCAGGTGCTCCTCCACCAGCGAGGCCTCCACCAGCTGCCAGAAGCTTTCCCTGTCCGCCGTCGTGACCACCGCCTGCTCGTGGGCTTCACTCAAGGCTACCGGGTAGCCCTGACCCAACCGGCACTGGCTGAGAACCAGGGCGTGTGTCAGGTTGAGTAATCCCTCGTCGGTAGCCACCCAGCGGGGTATCTCCAGGCGGGCGACCTCGTCTTCCAGGCGGAGGTAGAAGAAGAATATCTCGTGCTCGGCGTAGTGGTCGCGGACGAAGCGCGAACCGCTGGTAAAGAGCGCCGAGCGCTCCCCCGGTTTCAGTATCTCCATGAATAGTTCCCGGTCCCGAACCTCGGTCACGGCGTGGCACTCCTTGGTGGTGCACCCGGCGCAGTAGTCGGTATCGAGGACTTCACTGGGGCAGAGGGCCACCTTGAGCGCGTTAACCACCTCGGTGCTGCGCGGAAAGCTGATGTAGCTGGCCAGGGCTACCCGGCCCCCGGCCTTGTTTAGAGCGGCTGCCGCGCTGAGATAGCTTAAAAAGCCCTGCTTAAGCAGCGCCTCGGTGACGAAATCGGGGTAGGCTTCCAGCCCCCAGAAGATAAGCGAGCCGTCGACCAGGGCCAGGCTCGGCCTGCCCGGGGGCAGCTCTTTCGTCATCTCGACCAGCCGCTGGCACTCGTCGACGCCGCGCTTGATACCGAGGAGGTTCCCCTCTATCAGCTGCTCGTGGCCTTTATCGTCGCCGATGACCATTTCCTCTTCCCCGGAGTAGAGATGGGGGGAACTCTCCAGGTTGGCGCCGGGGTTCGGGCCGTAGTGAAGGGTTACCGCCCCGATGTTTATCAGGTAGCAGCGGGTGGAGCGGTGCCGGTCGACGGCGATGTGGGAGCCGTCGCTGGCGAGCACGGTGAACTCGTCGGGGGTGGGCGGTGGCTGGTAACAGCGGTCGAGAGTCTCCACCGGCCCGGCTACCAGCCAGCTGGTCTTGGCGGCTTCGATTTTACGGCTCAGGTGGCTCAGGTTAGCGGCCTGCTTATGGAGCTCGGTCAGGGCGAAATGAAAACGCTTCTCTCTCTCGGCGCCGTCGGCCTTAAAGCGGGTAATCATGGCGCCCACCTGCGGGAATACCTTATTCAAGTCCAAGGGCACGCCGGCATCTCCTTCCCGAGAGCGGGACGGCCTTCCGTCTCTTTCCTGATGGCCCTATTATAGCATTTATGCCCGCAAAAACAATTTTCCCATTCGGGCTTTGAGTGAATACCGGCGCCGATAAGTGCTATAATGGGGTGCGAAGCCGTTACCCGTCCCCCAACTTAAAAACCGTACCCGGAAAGGTACTTATGGTTCCCTTTTTGTCCAGCGTGGCCGTAATCTCGCTGTCCGGGGTCATGATGCCCGGCCCGATGTTCGCCGTCACCGTCGCCCGGAGTTACCACTCGCCGCTGGCCGGACTCAAGATGGCCCTGGGGCACGCCATCGTTGAAGTTCCCCTGGCGCTACTGATATATTTCGGCTTGGCGCGCTTCTTCGACCGGGAGCCTGTCCAGGTCGTCCTGTATCTGGTCGGCGGCTCCCTTCTGGTGTGGATGGGCGTCTCTATGTTCCGTAAGAGGGGCCGCTCCATAGACGAGAGCCGGGAGATGAAATATAACTCGGTGGTTGCCGGGGTGGTGACCAGCATCGCCAACCCTTTTTTCATTCTATGGTGGGTGGCCGTGGGCAGTATGCTGGTCATGAAGTCCCTCAGCTTCGGGGTAACCGGCTTTATCCTGCTGATTACGGTGCACCTGGCCTGCGATTTCGGCTGGCTCTTCTTCGTTTCCACGGTCGTCTACCGCACCAGGGCTATGTGGCGGGAGAAGTTCCGGGTGGGGATGCTTATCGCCTGTAGCCTTTTACTTATCGGCTTCGGGGGGTGGTTCCTGTCCTCGGGCGTGAGGCTTTTGGTCTAGCGCCGTAATCCCGTTGTCCTTGAGAAAACGTATCTGGTATTATGGGAACCGGAAAGGGAGTGATTATGAAGGTAGGCTATGTTTACGACCCGGTCTATCTGGAGCACGACACCGGACAGCACCCGGAGAACGCTTCCAGATTAGAGGCGATTATGTCCCGCCTCGAAGAGAGCGGTCTTAAGGATAGGCTGACTCTCATCCCACCCCGCGCCGCCACCATCGAGGAAATCGCTCTGGTGCACCACGAAGAATACATAACCTACGTCCAGGCGGTTGTCAAGAGCGGCGGCGGCTGGCTCGACGCCGATACCATGGCCTCACCCGGCTCCTTTAAGGCCGCCCTGTATGCCGCCGGAGGTGTGATTAAAGCCACCGAGGTGGTCATGGCCGAGGGCGGTTACGCTTACGCTCTGGTGAGACCCCCGGGCCACCACGCCCTGGCTACTCAGGCGATGGGCTTCTGTCTCTTTAATAACGTGGCTATCGCCGCCCGCTATGCCCGGAGACGGCTGTCCCTGGAGCGGGTGGCCATCATTGATTTCGACGTGCATCACGGCAACGGCACCCAGGATACCTTCTACAGCGACCCCAGTGTCCTCTACGTCTCGACGCATGAGTTCCCGCTCTATCCCGGCACCGGCGGGCTTGAGGAAACGGGCAGCGGCGACGCCAAGGGCACCACGGTCAATATCCCGCTGCCGGCGGGCAGCGGCGACGACGAACACCTCAAGGTCTTCGACGAGATAGTCGTGCCCGTGGTCAGGCGCTTTCAGCCCCAGCTTATCCTGGTCTCCGCCGGCTACGACGGGCACTGGTCCGACAGGCTGGCCATGATGGACCTGAGCGTAACCGGCTACGCCATGATGGTGAAAATCATTAAGGAACTGGCCGATGAGCTGTGCAACGGGCACCTCGTCCTTACCCTGGAGGGCGGTTACCCCCTGACGTCACTAGCGGCCTCGGTCAAGGCTACCTTCGATGTGCTGCTCGGGGAGACTAAGATTGACGATCCCCTGGGCCCCCCGCAGTCCGGGTTCAAGCTGCGCGGCTTCGAGCCCCCAGATATCACCTCGCTGGTTAACTCGCTGAAACGGCTGCACAAGCTGACATAAGGTTAGCATCGGCAGACGGCTGATGGCTGACGGCGAAGTGTGCCTGCTGGGTGTTTGGGGTTACTGGCTGGCTTCGGAGCCCTTTTGTTGAGTGTCGGCTTTAATAACTGGCTTTGAAGTTCTTTTACTGAGCGTCCGGTTTAATAGCCGGCTGCGAAGTCCTCTTAAAGAGCTGGCGCCAGCCACCCTTCTCCCAGACGACGAGCAGGTTGGGAGCGATGCATACCGAGCTAAAGGTTCCGGCCAGGATGCCGATTAGGAGCACCACGGCGAAGTTTTGAATGGTCGACCCGACGAAGAAAAGCAGGGCCAGGACAACGAGCAGGGTGGTCAGGCTGGTATTCAGGGAGCGGCTCAGGGTCTCCACCAGGCTGCGGTTGACTACCGTCTCGAAGTCACTGCTTATCCCCTTAAGCAGGTTCTCCCGGATGCGGTCGAAGACGACCACGGTATTATTGATGCTGTAGCCCAGGACTGCCAGGATGCCGGTGATAAACATCAGGTTAATCTCCCAGCCGAGAACGCCGCCGAGCAGAGCGAAGATGCCCAGGGATATCAGGACGTCATGCCCCAGGGCGATGATGGCGCAGGTGCCGTAGCGGAAGGGGTGGGGCATCTTTCGAAAGGCCCAGGTGATGTAGAGCAGGATGCCGATGCAGGCAATCGCAATGGCGATACCGGCGTTGCGCGCCGTTTCCGCGGCCACCATGGGCGATACCGAGTAGAACTCGGCCTCGGTGACCTGCCCGAAGCGGGCGGTCAGGCCCTCTTCGAGCTGTGTTTTGGCCTGGTTGTCCAGCTCGCTGGTGCGGATGATGAAGTCACCCTCGCCGGTCTGCTGTATGATGGCGCCGCCGTAGCCCAGGTTACCCAGCTCCTGTTTCAGCTCGGTTTCGTCCACGGCCTGCTCGAAGTTGACCGTGAGCAGCGAGCCGCTGGAGAGCTCAATCCCGGACTTGAGGCCGAAGTGCCCCAGCGAGATAATGCAGAAGAGGATAACCGCTCCGGCGGCGACGAAGAACCAGAACCTCTTACCAACGATGTCAGTCATTTTCTCTTCCCGAATAGATGCTAAACAGCCTGGTCTTCTGCGCCAGGCGGCTGTGGGCAAAAACGCGCAGGAAGGTGCGGGTGACGACCACGGCGCTGAACATGCTTACCGCCACGCCGATAGCCAGGGTGATGGCAAAGCCCATGACCGGGGTACTGGCGATGATGCTGCTCCCCAGCCAGTAGAGGATACCGCAGACGATGAAAGTGGTGATGTTGCTGTCGCGGATGGCCGGCCAGGCGCGCTTGAAGCCGCTCTCGATGGCCGCCCCCGGCGTCCGCCCCAGCCGTAGCTCCTCCTTGAGACGCTCGAAGATGAGCACGTTGGCATCCACCGCCATGCCGATGGAGAGCACGAAGCCGCCGATACCGGCCAGGGTCAGGGTAACCGGCGGTAATGGCGGTGGGGGATTTTTAAAGATAGCCAGCACGACAAAGACGTAGAACATGAGGGCGGCGCTGGCCAGAGCCCCGGGAAAGCGGTAGTAGACCATCATAAAGGCGATTACCAGTAGCAGCCCGATTATGCCTGCCTTGAGGCTCATATCGACGAAATCAGAGCCCAGGACGGGGGATACCGTCTGCTCGTAAATGGTGGTTAGCGGCACCGGGATGCGGCCGGCGTTAAGCAGCCGGGTGAGCTCGGTGGCCTCGGTGAGGCTCAGGCCCTCGATGATGCCCCGGTCGCTAATGACGCTGCGGATATACGGGGCGATGGGCAAGCCTTCCTCACCGCGCAGGGGCTCGTCGCCGAGGAAAATGCCCAGGGGCTGGTTTAAGAGCCGCTCGGTAATCTCCTCGAACATCTGGCTTCCGGTCTCGTCCCACTCGAAGGCCAGTACCACCTGGCCGTAGCTATCCTGACTGACGTAGGTGTTCTCCTTGAAGTAGCGGCTGCTCAGCTCGATTTCCTCGCCGTCGACTACCGCGGTCACCGGTTTCCAATCGCCGAGCTCGTTAGACCACTTCGCTTCCTCACCCTCCGAGGTAAGCTCCCCGAACTCAAGCAGTGCCGTCTGTCCGATGAGATTCTTGGCCTTCTCAACATCGCTGACACCGGCCAGTTCCACCACGATGCGGTCGTCGCCCAGCCTCTGGATGACCGGCTCGCTTACCCCCAGGGCGTTAACCCGCTTCTCGATGACGGCGATGGCCCCGGTGAGGGCTTCCGCCTCCGTGCCGGGCTCTATCGCGGAGAAGTCGGCCCGGTAGACCAGGTGAGTGCCGCCCTTAAGGTCGAGCCCGAGCTGTATCCCCTTACCGCCGAGCACCCCCCGGTCGAGGGGCACCACCACCAGT
>JAFGFP010000132.1 GCA_016931015.1 Dehalococcoidales bacterium | reverse complement strand
GGGGAGAACCCCAACCGGGAGGGTCTGCTCGGCACTCCGGCCCGGGTCGCCGAGATGTACGCCGAGCTCTTCATGGGGCTGGGTAAAGACCCTAAAGAGGAGCTCTCGGTCAGCTTCGAAGAGGGGCACCGCGAGATGGTGTTGGCCAAGGACATCCCCTTCTATTCCATGTGCGAGCATCACCTGCTGCCCTTTTACGGGGTGGCCCACATCGGCTACATCCCCAACAGCGAGGGGCGCGTGGTCGGCGCCAGCAAGCTGGCCCGGGTGGTGGAAATCGTGGCCAAGCGTCCTCAGATTCAGGAGCGGATGACCACTCAGATTGCCGAGGCCATCATCAATGGTATCCGGCCCGACGGCGTGGCGGTGGTGATTCAGGCGGAGCATCTGTGCATGATTATGCGCGGTATCAAGAAGCCGGGCAGCGCCATCGTTACCTCAACGCTGAAAGGCATTTTCCGCTCCCGGCCGGAGACCAGGGCCGAGTTCTTTACCCTGCTTCAGGGTAGGTAGCCTAGTCCCCCATAATCTGCAGGATTATCTCCCGCGAGCGGGGGCGGTTATCGAAGTCAACCAGGACAATCTGCTGCCAGGTGCCCAAGACCAGCGCCTTCCCACTCACCGGAACCGCCAGCGAAGCCCCGAGCAGCGAGGCCCGCACGTGGGAGTAGCCGTTACCGTCGCCCCAACGGCGGTCGTGGTCGTAGGGGATTCCCTTGGGGGCGATGCGCTGCCACAGGCCCTTTAAGTCGCTCACCAGTCCGGGCTCAAACTCAATGGTGGTTACCCCGGCTGTGGAGCCGGCCACGAAGACGGTAACCAGGCCGCTAGTTACCCCCGATTGGGCGACCTGCTCGGCTACCTGCGGGGTGATGTCGATAATATCGCACTCGCCTCTGGTGTCGAGGCTGATTCTCCCGGTAACGACCATAGCCTTACCTCCCCTGCTCAGATGCTTAAATCCACTTCGTCCCAGATAATATCGTCCAGCTCGAAGACCGGCCCGTCCCGGCATACCTGCTTTAGCCCGTGCTTGGTCTTTACCGTGCAGGCGTAGCAGGCCCCCAGCCCGCAGCCCATCTTCATCTCCAGTGACACCTGGACGGGCTTACCCTTTAGCTCCGGCATCCCGGCCATAGCGCGGTACATCGCGACCGGCCCGCAGGCAAAGACCTGGTCGGCCCGGTTGGTAAACTCGGGCAGGAAATCGGTTATCAGGCCCTTCTTACCGACGCTGCCGTCCTCGCTAACCGGCACCAGCTCTATTTCCGGGGACAAAAGCTCCTGCGGGTACTGGTGCTTCGTGGGCGTGCCGCAGAGTAAAGTCACCGCTAGCCCCCGCTTAACGGCGCTATCCGCCAGAAAGCGGAGCGATGCTATCCCGATACCGCCGGCAGCTAACAGCAATCTGCGTGCTTCGGGGTTTAATGTATAGTTATTACCCAGCGGGCCGAACAGGCTCACTTCGTCACCGGCCTTACGCCGGGCCAGCCACGGCGTGCCTTTAGCGTCTTGCCACACGTTAAAGAAGAGGGCGATAACCTCGCCGTCCGCTTGGTGGATGCTGAAGGGGCGTGGCAGGACACATTCCTCCCCGCAGTTCACCATGACGAACTGCCCCGGACGTGCCTCTCCGGCTATCTCCGGGCACCTAAGCCGGATAAGGTAAACGCCCGATATCTTCCGGCCGGAGCGGTGTAGAATCCCCGGCAGAATCCGGCGGCTCTCGGTGACGCTGGCCGTTACCTGTTTCACTTGGCGCCCCCGTTCCGGTATTCGGGGAATGCCTGGACGCTGTAAATCTGCTGGCCGTTTATGGCGGCCTCCAGGGCCGCCCGGGCGGTATCCAGCGAGGTAAAGCAGGGGACGCGCTTCTCGACGGCGGCCCGGCGGATTTCAAAGCCGTCCTTCAAGGGGATACGGCCCCCGGTGGTGGTGTTGATGATGCCGCTTACGGTGCCGTCGTTAATAATGTCGACGATATTGGGGTGGCCCTCGCTTAACTTCTTGCTGATCATCTTGACCGGGAGCTCCGCCGCCTCAATCATGGCCGCGGTGCCTTCGGTGGCGTAGAGCTTGTAGCCGGCGGCGGCGAACTTGCGGATTAGGGACAGGGCCTCCGGCTTGTCCCTATCGGCGATGCTGAGGAGCATAGTTCCTTGCGTAGGCAGGTTTGCCCCCGCCGCCATCAGGGCCTTGGCCAGAGCGGCTTCGAAGGTGTAGTCAATCCCCATCACCTCGCCGGTGGACTTCATCTCCGGGCCGAGGTAGGTATCGACGCCGGTTAGCTTCGACATGGAGAAGACGGGGGCTTTAATGGCTACCAGCTTCTGTCTGGGCCGGAGACCGGTCTCATAGCCCTGCTCCTTTAGGCTCTTACCGAGCATGACCTTGGTGGCTACCTTGACCATGGGCACGCCGGTAACCTTGGAGATAAAGGGGACGGTGCGGCTGGCGCGCGGGTTCACCTCCAGTATGTAGACCGACGACCCGCCGTTACCGTTGGGCATGATAACGAACTGAATATTCATCAGGCCGTTTACCTTGAGCCCCAGGCCGATGCGTATCGTGTAGCTAGTGATGGTCTCGGTCTCCGCCTCGGTCAGGTTCACCCCGGGGTAGACGGCCATGGAGTCCCCGCTGTGGACGCCGGCGCGCTCGATGTGCTCCATGATGCCGGGGATGAGCACGGTCTCCCCGTCGCAGATGGCGTCGACCTCGACCTCCTTACCCTCCATATATTTATCAATGAGCACCGGGTGTCCCGTGTCCAGCTCCATAGCCAGCTTCAGGTAGCGGAGCAGCTCGCCGGCGTTGTGGACTATCTCCATGGCCCGGCCGCCGAGGACGTAGCTGGGGCGCACCAGTACCGGATAGCCGATGAGCTTGGCGATTTTGAGGGCTTCATCGACGGAGGTTACCCCGGCTCCCGGCGGCTGGGGAACCCCCAACTCGCTGAGGAAGCTCTCGAAGCGGCGCCGGTCTTCGGCCAGGTCGATGACCTCGGCGCTGGAGCCGAGCAGGCCCATGCCGCTGCGGGTCAGGGGCTGGGCCAGGTTAATGGCGGTCTGGCCGCCGAACTGGACGATGGATGGTGCCGAGCTATCGCCCGTCGGGCGCTCGTTTTCCAGAATGTCGCGCACGCTCTCTTCGTCCAGGGCCTCGAAGTAGAGGCGGTCGCTGGTATCGAAGTCGGTGGAGACGGTCTCCGGGTTGGAGTTTATCATCAGGCTCTTAAAGCCGGATTGCTGGAGCGCCCAGGCGGAGTGGACGCTGCAGTAATCGAACTCGATACCCTGCCCGATGCGGATGGGGCCGCTGCCGATAACCACCGCCCGTGGCTCGGTAATGGCCCGGGCCTCGTTTTCCTGTTCGTAGCTGCTGTAGAAGTAGGGGGTGGCGGCGTCGAACTCGGCGGCGCAGGTATCCACCATCTTGTAGACGGGACGGATGTCCCAGCCGTGGCGCAGCTCTCTCACCTGCTCGGGGAGCCGGTCGGCCAGCGTGCCCACCTGCTCGTCGGAGAAGCCGAGGCGCTTCGCCTCACGCAGTAGCTCCGGGGTCAGCGGTTCGGAAAGTAACCTCTCCTCCATGCCGACGATATTCTCCAGCTTGTTCAGGAACCAGAGGTCAATCATGGTCTGCTGGTGTATCTCCTCGACGCTTATCCCTCTTCTCAGGGCGGCCATGATGGCCCACAGCCTGAGGTCGGTGGCTTCCATGGGGTAGGAGCTGGCGTTAGCCCTTAACGCCCACTTGGGGTCTTCCCAGAGCAGCGTTCTCTTGCCGAACTCCAGGGAGCGCACCGCCTTCTGCAGGGCGGCCTCGAAGCAGCGGTCGATAGCCATCACCTCGCCGGTAGCCTTCATCTGGGTGCCCAGAAGCCGGTCGCCGGAGGCGAACTTGTCGAACGGCCAGCGGGGAATCTTGACCACCACGTAGTCCAGGGCCGGCTCGAAAGAAGCCAGCGTCTTCTGGGTGACGGCGTTGGGGATTTCGTCGAGCCGCTTGCCGATGGCTATCTTGGCGGCCACCCGGGCGATGGGGTAGCCGGTGGCCTTACTGGCCAGGGCTGAGGAACGGCTCACCCGGGGGTTTACCTCGATGACGTAGTACTGGCGGCTCTTGGGGTCAAGGGCGAACTGAATATTACAGCCGCCCTCGATGCCCAGGGCGCGGATAATCTTGAGGCTGGCGCTGCGCAGCATCTGGTACTCTTTGTTGGTCAGGGTCTGGCTGGGAGCGACCACGATGCTGTCCCCGGTGTGGATTCCCATCGGGTCGATGTTCTCCATGTTACACACCGTGATGCAGTTATCGGCGCCGTCGCGCATCACCTCGTACTCTATCTCCTTCCAGCCGACCACGGACTGCTCTACCAGCACCTGATGGATGGGGCTGGCGGCTAACCCTCCCCTGACGATTCGTTCAAAATCGCCGCGGGTGTACGCCATGCCGCCCCCCGTCCCCCCCAGGGTATAGGCGGGGCGGATAACCACGGGCAGGCCAATCTTACTCAGGACTTCCCGCGCCTGCTCGATGGTGCTGGCGGTGGCGCTCTCCGGCACCGGCTCGCCGATATCCATGAGCAGCTGCTTAAAGAGGTTACGGTCTTCTGCTTTCCTGATGGTCTCTATCGGCGTGCCCAGGGACTTAACCTTGTATTTCTCCAGAACGCCGGCGTTGGCCAAATCGACCGCCAGGTTGAGCCCGGTCTGCCCGCCCAAAGTGGGCAGCAGTCCGTCGGGGCGCTCGCGCTCGATAATGCGGGCGACCACCTCCACGGTGAGCGGCTCGATATAGACGGTATCGGCGATGTCCTCATCGGTCATGATGGTGGCCGGGTTGGAGTTAACCAGCACCGAGGTCACCCCCTCCTCCCGCATCGCCTTGCAGGCCTGGGTGCCGGCGTAGTCGAACTCCGCCGCCTGCCCGATGATAATGGGGCCACTACCGATGATTAAGACCTTTTTAGGTTTTGGCAAGGTTTACTCCTTTATTCTAACTGCTCTTATATAGCCCCAGTTTCTTAGCTCCTTAACGATTTTAGTGAAGGCTATGTCCATATTCTGAGTAGTAAATGGTGCATACACGATTTCCCTTGTATTTGTGTGAACTTCTATTCCTTTTTGTACTAGTAGGATTATTCGATTTCTGAAAACTTGTCTTGCTCTGCCTAATTCGTCAGCTATGTTTAACGCCATATAATGTTTGCCAGTCTTTTTGTTGATTGCCTTGCCTTTAGTAGCTAAACAAATAGCAAAGTCGGCGCTACCTTGTGTCCAATCAACCTGTCCTTCTATACTTCTCCCGTCACTTGCCTGTGTCTCTGCAATGAGGTATTCAATACCAAGAGCGTCTAAGAAGTCCTTTAGTTTCTTTAGTTGTTCGGTTTCTCCCTCGTGAGCAATAAATGCTTTAGGGGGTTTTGTATCAATTGTTGGTGGCTCTTCTATTAAATCTCCTTGCTCGTCTCTTTTACCCTTTTTAATATCTTCTTCAAGTTCACCTATAGTTCTGCCTGTTGCTTGTATGCAGTTATCAAGTGCATTCACTACGAGAGAGTTTGCTTCGAAGCTGAAAGCCCAATTCCAGACATCCTGTAGGCCAGCACTTGTATGGATTGTCTCCAGACCAGTATATTCCTTGATTAATGCAGTATATTTCCCTACGCTGATACTAAGTTCGTCGTACAGTGATTCAAGATTTGGGTCTTCTTTTCTTGTTAATTCCTTACGATCCACTATTTGCCTTTTTCGGTAGGCGGCATATTGCATGAGTTTAGTTCTAAAGTCCTTTAGTTCATCTACAATCATCTACCTCACCCCCCTTTAGCCCAATCCCTCTCAATCTCCCTTTACCAAAGGGAGAGGCTTCCCTACTTTTCGGCGAGAGGCCGCCCATTTCTCTCTCCCCCTTTCTTAAAGGGGGACTAAGGGGGATTCCCCCCAAGATTCCCCCCCATATTCTCATTTATGCTCTCAACAACAGCCTCGATACGCGTCAGCACATCGCTGTTAGTAAATCTCAGCACTCTCAAACCAAGGCTGTGTAAGTACTCACCTCGCATTCTGTCATATTCTCTCGTCTCATCAGAAAAGTGCTGCCCGCCGTCTACCTCTATCACCAGCTTTGCCTTCGGACAGAAGAAATCGACAATATAATCGCCGATGGGTTTCTGGCGGTAGAACTGGTATCCCTTTAGTTGTTTCCTCCTTATCTTCGACCAGAGGTGCCTTTCGGCGTCGGTCATATTACTCCTGAGTTGCCTGGAAGACGGTTTCAGGTTCTTATTGTAGGGTAACATAACCCCCTCTTTAATCTCCCTTCTCTGCCTTTACCATCTTGAGAAACTTCTCAAAGAGGTAGGTATTGTCCAGCGGGCCCGGTGACGCCTCGGAGTGATACTGGATGGAGAAGATGGGCAGCTCCTTATGGCGCAGGCCCTCCACCGTGCCGTCGTTTAAGTTTATGTGGCTTACCTCAAGGCCGTCCTTCAGGGTGTCGGGGTCGGTGGCGTAGCCGTGGTTCTGGGCGGTGATGTGGACCCTGCCGTCGGCGAGGTCTTTCACCGGGTGGTTACCGCCGCGGTGCCCGAACTTAAGCTTAAAGGTCTTGGCGCCGAAGGCGCGGGAGATTAGCTGGCTCCCCAGGCAGATACCCATGATGGGCTTCTTACCGATGAGCTCCCTCACCGTATCCACGATGTAGTCCAGTAGCTCCGGGTCGCCGGGGCCGGGGGAGAGTAGAATCACGTCCGGCTTAAGCTTCAGGATTTCCTTAGCCGACGTGGTGGCGGGCACCGCTGTCACGCTACAGCCCAGGCTGCTTAAGATGCGCAGGATGTTGAACTTAAGTCCGCAGTCCAGCACGACTACCTTATATAAGGCCTCAGCCGACTTTTTATCCGGCTCCGGGGGCCAGTCGTAGGGGGTTTGGGTACTGACCTCTTTTACGTAATCGAGCGCCCCGTAGCTGGGCAGGCTCTTTAGCTTCGTAAGCGCCTCATCGGGGGTCTTGTCGCTGGTGATAATGCCCATCATCACCCCGGCGGAGCGCAGCTTCCGGGTGATGGCGCGGGTGTCCACGCCGTAGATGCCCGGGATGCGGTACTCCTTAAGGAACTCGTCGATGGTCTCTCCGTTGAGGTAGTGATTGGGTTCGAGGCACTCCTCTCTAACCACGAAGCCCCGTACCTGGATTTTCTTAGACTCGAAATCATGCTCGTTTATGCCGTAGTTCCCGATTAAGGGATAGGTCGGCACCACAATCTGCCCGGCGTAGGAGGGGTCGGTGAGCATCTCCTGATAGCCGGTCATGCTGGTATTGAAGACTACCTCGCCGTGGGCATCGGCTTCGCTGCCGAAGGTGTAGCCCTGGTAGGCCGAGCCGTCTTCCAGTGCCAGGATTGCCTTCTTGGTCATCTCGTTAACTCCGTCCTCTCTGCGGCTGCTTTCGTTATCTTTAGGGAACTATGCCGGTAAACCAACCTGCCCCCGGCGATGGTGGCGACTACCTTCCCCTTCAGCTTCGAGCCGGCCAGCGGCGTGTTCTTACCCTTCGAGGCGAAAGCCTGCGGGTCGACCACCCGCTCCATATCCGGGTCGAAGATGGTTATCTCGGCCGGGGCGCCGATTTTCAGGGTGCCCAGCTCTCCGTATCTCCCGCCGATTATCCGGGCCGGTTCCGTGGTGAGCTTAGCGATGAGGATTGTTAGATTCAGGTTGCCACTGTGCACCAGACCCATCAGACTGCCCAGGGCTGTCTCTAGGCCGCTGATACCGAAGGGAGCCAGGGCGAACTCGCGGCTTTTTTCGGCCTCGGTATGGGGGGCATGGTCGGTGGCGATGATGTCAATCGTGCCGTCTTTCAGCCCCTCGAGCAGGGCCTGGGTGTCCACTTTCGTCCTCAGGGGTGGGTTTACCTTGGCGCTGGTATCGTAGCCGGCGACCCGCTCTTCGGTCAGGGTGAGGTGGTGGGGGGTGACCTCGGCGGTGGCCCTAACGCCCCGCTCCTTAGCCCGGCGGATAAGTTTAACCCCGCCGGCCGTGGAGACATGGGCGATGTGAATGTGCCCCCCGGTCTCTTCCGCGAGAGCCAGGTCGCGGGCGATGATACTCTCCTCGGCGGCGGCCGGGATGCCCTTGAGCTTAAGCCTATGGGCCAGCGCGCCCTCGTTCATCACGCCGCCCTCGCTGAGAGAGGTATCCTCGCAGTGGTCGATGATGGGCACTTCCAGGCTGCGGCTTACCTCCAGTGCCTTAAGCATGAGGTCGGCACCGGGCACCGGGCTCCCGTCGTCGCTGAAGGCGATGGCCCCGGCGTTAACAAGCGCCTTCATATCGACCAGCCGCTCTCCCTTTCTTCCCTGAGAGATACAGCCGATAGGCAGCACACGGACTACGGCCTCCCTGGCTGCCGTTCGCTTGACATAACTAATAGTTTCCGGGCTGTCCAGGGGCGGCTCGGTGTTGGGCATGCCGCAGATGGTGGTAAAGCCGCCGGCGGCGGCGGCGCGGCTGCCGCTGGCGATGGTCTCCTTCTCCTCAAAGCCGGGCTGCCTCAGGTGGCAGTGTAAATCGATAAAGCCCGGCGTAACCACCAGCCCCCGCCCGTCGATAACCTCGCTGTCCGTCCGGGGCGGGTCTCCCCTGCCCAGCCAGGCGATTTTACCCTCGGTTATCACTAAGCTCGCGGTCTCATCCAGCCCCTGAGCGGGGTCGATGATGCGGCCATCTCTGATAAGCAGGCTCTTAGGCTCATTCATTTTCTGTCTCGTCGTGTTCTTTTGCGTAGTGGCTCGGTTTAAAGCCGTGGGCCAGGGCTTCCTGCTCGGAGTCGAAGATAATCAGGTTTTCCGGCTTTATCTGGCCCGTCCAGTGGCTGCGGGCATCGTGGTAGCGCTTGGTCTCCTTGCGTCCCTCGTGCCAGTCGGTGCTGGCGACGTACCTCGGCTCGAAGCCGTGCTCGCAGTAGACACACCTCAGGGTTAGCGGCTGGAAGCTCACTATCTTGAACCGGGGACTGAGGTACTTGGTCTCCGTTTTCTGCACCGAGACGCACCTGGGGTTGGGGCAGCGGACGCCGAAGCCACGCTGGTATGTCGGGTAGTCCACCCTGGGCAGGGGCTCCGCTTCCTTGCGGGGCGGGGCCTCCTTGGCCCCCAGCAGGAGGGCGATGAGCGCCATCCTGACCGGCACCCCCAGCGCCGCCTGCTTGAAGTACATGCTGCGCGGGTCGCTGTCCAGTTCGCAGGCTAGCTCATCGACCCGGGGCAGGGGGTGCATGATAAGGGTCTCCTTAAAGCCCTTTTCCCGGAGCATCTTCTTATCCACCACCGGGTATCTTGCCTCCGGTTCTTCCTCGGCGCCGGTGAATCTCTCCTTCTGAGCACGGGTGACGTAGAGGGCATCAACCCCCTCCTTGAGCTCGACCTGGAGGTTGATGTTGGGCATCATAGCCAGCTGGTGGGGGCTGCCCGGCGTGATGTATATCGCGTCCAGCGGCAGAACGCCCTCCCTGTCTGCCTGTGAGGAGGCATCGGGTCTTTCTATCTCGCCGCCGTATTCCGTGACCAGCTTCTCGATGACGTGGGCCGGCACCTCGAGCCCCGGGCTGGGACAGAAGAGAATATCGGCGCCCATCTTAGCCAGGGCGAAGATAAGTGAGTGCACGGTGCGCCCGTATTTCAGGTCGCCCCAGAGGGCGATTTTTAGTCCCTTGATGGTATGCCTTGCCTTCTTGATGGTGTAGAGGTCGAGGATGGTCTGAGTGGGGTGCTGATGACCGCCGTCCCCGGCGTTTATCACCGGGACACCGGCGTAGTCGGCGACCACCCGGGCCGCCCCCTCCCAGGGGTGGCGGATAACGATGATGTCGGC
>JAFGFP010000131.1 GCA_016931015.1 Dehalococcoidales bacterium | reverse complement strand
CGCCCCAGCACCTACGCCCCGATACTGTCCACCATCCAGGAGCGGGAGTACGTCACCAAGGTCAAGGGCAGCTTCCAGCCGACCGAGCTGGGTTTTGTGGTTAGCGACCTCTTGACCAGACACTTCCCCGGCATCATAAATATCGAATTCACGGCCCAGATGGAAGAGGAGCTGGACGAAATCGCAACCAAGAAGCGAGAGTGGGCGCACGTCATTCAGGACTTCTATACCCCATTCGAGAAGAGCCTGGAGAGCGCCTCGGAGCTCATGGAGAAGGTAAAGCTGCCCGACGAGACGACCGAGGAAACCTGCCCCAAGTGCGGTAAGCCCCTGGTGATTAAAATCGGCCGCTTCGGGAAGTTTCTCGCCTGCAGCGGCTATCCGGAGTGCAAACACACCGCCTCCATTCAGGTGAAGACCGGCGTCAGCTGCCCCGAGTGCGGCAGCGAGCTGGTGAAGAAGGTAAGCAAAAAGAAGCGCACCTTCTACGGGTGCAGTAACTACCCGAAGTGTCAGTTTGCCATCAACCTTAAACCCCTCCCCCGACCCTGCCCCAAGTGCGGCGGGCTGCTCACCGAGTACCGGGGGAAATGGGTGAAGTGCGCTAAATGCGATTATAAAGGGAAGCCAGAGGAGTCATAAATGGACTATCCGTCGGAGCACCTGCTTAGTAGTATCGAGGAAATCGCCACCATCAAGGAGAGTCTGTCGCTGGGAGACCGGTCTCTAACCAGCGCCAAGGGCCTCCACGTGCACCGCCGGGACCTGCCCGGCGAAGGGGTGGAGTACACCGCCGGGGGCAGGTTAAGTACCAGGCTCGCCTTCGTCAAGGAGCTGAGCGGCAGCCGCAACGTTAAGAAGTACCAGCCGGGCGGCTGGGAGTTCAAGGTGGAAGAGACCCTGGAGCTCAGCCGCACCCTGAAGCGTGCCAGCGAAGACCTCAAGAACTGGCCGCCGGAGAAGACCAAGATATACGAATCCGGGGAGACGATAGACGCCGAGCTGGTGAACCGGGTGGCCGAGATTAACATGGAACACCACGAGGATAACAGTCGGCAGTGGCGTCTGGGAGGCCTGCCGCGCTGGCTGGAGCTACGCAAGCGGTTCCTCGAGGAACTGAAGACGGAGTGGCCCATTGAATACGCCGAGCTACAGCTAAACCGGCAGGGCGAGAAGGGAATCTCGAAGCTGCTCCAGGAACACATCGCTAAGGCCTACGTTACCGGCTACATGTACGGCCGGGGCTGGATATCCCCCGAGGAGCTGACTCAGGCTACCATGCACCTGGGCGACGTGGTGGCGAACCGGGTAAGACACGGCTTTAAGGGGGCTAAGTCCCGGGGGATTGCCTTCGCCGATGTCCTGGCTCACATCGCCGTGCTCGGCACCGTCGACGGCAGCGTGCCGGGGAAAGAAAAAGAGGGGAAACCGGAGAGCCCTGAGACTAAGCCCGAAGACAAGCCCGAGGGAAAATGAGGGGGTGGGAATTAACATGGCAAAGAGATTCACTTTAACGCCGTATTGGCTGTTTGTAGTAGGAGAATGGATTGGCGGGATAAAGGATGCGCTAGCCCAAAGCACCACATATTATGGGCAGGTTAGAGGAGAAATTGCGGGGCTTTCAGTATTAAAGGATAACGAAAACCTTAAATTTATTGGGAAACTTGCTGATAGCTTGTTTGACGACTTATACACGAAATATGAATCACAGAAAGATGCGCATCTTGATTCTGAAGACATTGAAAGCTTGAAATGCACCATAATTAGGTGGGAAGGCAGATTGCAGGAAATTTCTAAGAATTGGGTACTTTCCTGTCCTGATACCCATATAGATGCTACTAAACTGGCTGAGGGCCCAAGCGCATTTCTGAGCGGCGATGAATCCAACATGCTTGAACCGTTGGAAAAACAGGGTCTAAGAGAATCTGTATCTTCACTACTCCATGGTAATTTTATTTCTGCCGAATTTATGGCTTTGAGAACCGCAGAGAGTTTGCTAAAGAGGTGGTATGAAAAGAAGACAGCTAAAAAGTTAGGGAAAACGACATGGGGTCAAGTTCTTGACGAGCTCAACGATGAATTCCCCAAGCAAGAAAGACCGAAGGAGCTCCTTCTCTTAGATTACCTCAGAGAAAGAAGAAACGAAATAGCCCACCCTGGAGCAATTTCAGGTTCCGTAGAAGCTTCTACTACTTTTCTAAATACAATTTCTCTTTGTAAGAGTCTCCTTCCAGAGAAGAGCTAACCTTATGCAGGAAGTCTTTACGAGATATATAAACTACCTCGATGCGGAGCGGAACGCCTCCCGCTATACGGTGCGTAACTACACCCGCGACCTGCTGGCCTTCTTCGGTTACCTTAAATCCAGGGAGATTAGCTCCCTAAACGAGGTAGACAGACAGGTACTGCGGGGCTATCTCTCCTACCTGATGAAAGAGGGCTTCGCCCGGGTGAGCATCTCGCGCAAGCTCTCGGCAATCCGCTCGTTCTACCGCTACCTGATACGTGAGCAGCTGGTGGCGGCCAGTCCGGTAGCCGATACCTCGTCCCCCAAGCTCGACAAGCGCCTGCCCAAGTTCCTGACCCCTGAGGAGACGGTGCGCCTCCTGGAAGCCCCCGATTCCGCCACGGCCCGTGGGCAGCGCGACCGCGCCCTTATCGAGCTGCTCTACGCTTCCGGCCTCAGGGTCAGCGAGCTGGCGAGCCTTAATCTGGAGCAGGTTAACCTCGAGACCAACGAAATCAGGGTCTGGGGCAAGGGTTCTAAGGAGCGGATGGTACTCATGGGTAAACCGGCGGCGGCGGCCCTGACCGGCTACCTCAGCCGGGGAAGGCCCGAGCTTCTGGGTGCGAAAAGAAACTCCGCCCTGTTCCTCAACCGTAACGGCGGGCGCCTTACGGAACGCAGCATCCAGAGGGCGCTGGGGAAGTATGCCCGGGCGGCCGGTATTAAGAAGCGGGTTCACCCGCATCTACTGCGCCACACCTTCGCCACCCACCTCCTCGACGGCGGGGCGGACTTAAGGGTGGTTCAGGAGCTACTGGGCCACGCCAGCCTGGTCTCTACCCAGATTTATACCCACGTCAGCCAGAGCCGGGCGAGAAAGGTCTACCTCTCGGCCCACCCCCTGGCACAGGAGACGGTTGATGAGCCTGGAGACTAGGCGAGAGAGGCTCCGCCAGCAATTCGCCGAGAAGGAAATCGACGGGCTCCTGGTCTCGCAGCCGGCAAACGTGCGCTATCTCAGCGGCTTCGACGGCTCGGCCGGCTACCTGCTGATTACCGCCCAGGACGCCATCCTGGCTACCGACTTCCGCTACCTCGCCCAGGCGGCAAGACAGGCGCCGGGGTTTCAGGTCTTCCGGACGAGCGGTGCTATCGACAACTGGTTCCCTGAGCTAACCTCCGGACTAAAGGTAAAGCAGCTCGGTTTCGAAGCGGGGCACGTTACCTTTTCCCTTTACGGGAAGCTATCTGGTATACTGAGTAAGGCCCGGCTCCCCCTCAGGCTCACGCCGGTGGAGGGGCTGGTCGAAACTTTACGGGCGATAAAGGAACCCGAGGAGATCGAGCTTATAACCAGGGCCGCCGCCATAAGCGGCGCCGCCTTTGAGTATGCGGAGACGATTATCCGCCCCGGCGCGAGCGAGCAGGAGATAGCCTGGGAGATAGAGCGCTTCATGCGGGAAAGGGGCAGCGAGGCTTTGCCCTTCGAGGTGATTGTCGCCTCGGGGCCGAATTCGGCCCTGCCCCACGCCAAGCCCTCACCGCGTAAACTCGCTCCCGGGGAGCCGGTAGTAATCGACATCGGGGCCAGGGTCTCCGGCTACGGTAGCGACTTAAGCCGCACCGTCTGCCCCGGCGATGCCGACGAGCAGTTCAACCGGGTATACGATACCGTGCTCGGCGCGCAGCTGGCGGCTATCGCCATGATTAGAGAGGGCATGAGCGGGGAGGAAGCGGACAGGATAGCCAGGATTATCATCGAGGAAGCCGGCTACAAAGAGGCCTTCGGGCACGCCCTGGGGCATGGCATCGGGCTCAACCCACACGAAGCGCCGCGCCTCGGCCCGAATGCGGCGGAGCCGCTGGCTAGCGGCATGGTCTTTACCATCGAGCCGGGTATCTACCTCGACGGCTGGGGGGGCGTCAGAATCGAGGACACGGTAGTCCTGGAAAATGATAAAATAAGGGTGATATCGAGTTCTAGGAAGGTAGGAAAATAGGGTGCTAAACGCCAGTGAACTAAGAAAAGGGGTTACTATCGAGCTGGATGGTAAGCTGTACCAGGTTACCGACTACCAGCACATCAAGATGAAGCGTACCGCCCTGGCGCGCGTTAAGCTCCGTAACATCATAGACGGCCATACCATCGAGCAGACCTTCCAGAACACGGAGAAATTCGTCCGCGCCCGGCTCGAATACCGCAACACGCAGTACCTCTATAACGACGGCGGCTTATACTACTTCATGGACGAGGAGAACTTCGAGCAGACCTCTCTGGACGAAAGCCAGCTCGGTGACGCCATCAACTACTTGAAGGAGAACATGTCCCTCCAGATAGCGAGCTATAAGGATAAGCTAGTCGGCGTCGAGCTCCCCATCACCGTCGAGCTCGAGGTTACCGAGACCGGCCCCAGCTTCAAGGGGGATACCGCCAGCGCCGGCACCAAACCGGCCACGCTGGAGACCGGCCTTACCATCCAGGTGCCCATGTTCATCAGCGAAGGGGATACCATCAAGGTGGACACCCGGAGCGGTAGCTATCTGGAAAGGGTCGGCTGAAATCCATCACCGATACGCAGCAAGCCCACTCTTAAGGTCGGCCCGGCGCAGAATACTAAGCCCCACGCTTAAAGCAGTATTTGATTAAGTGTGCCGAGCAAGGGTATAATCTGGCCGGGGAACGAAAGAGAGTTAAGCCGAATTGCTGAAAGCCGACCTTCACGTTCACACCGAGTATTCGCTAGACTGTAATACCCCTCTCAAGGAAGTAATTACCCGCTGCCAGGAGAGGAGCATCGACTGTCTGGCCATCTCCGACCACGGTACCATCGAGGGGGCGCTCAAGATGCAGGAAATGGCCCCTCCCTTCCGGTTAATCGTCGCCGAGGAAATACTAACCCGCCGGGGTGAGATTATGGGCGTCTTCTTAGAGGAGGGTATCCCCAGCGGCCTGTCCGTCAGCGAGACGGTAGCCCGCATTCGGGCCCAGAATGCCCTGATACTGATCCCGCATCCCTTCGACCCGTTCCGGCCCTCGGCGCTGGAGACCGAGGCGCTGGAGGAGCTTCAGGCACAGGGGGAGATAGACGCCATAGAGGTCTTTAACGCAAGAACCCTCCTCTACCGAACGTCGGCCAAGGCTAAAGCCTTCGCCCGGAAGCACGGCCTGCCCGGGAGCGCCGGGAGCGATGCTCACACTCCCTACGAGATAGGAAACGCCTACGTCGAGATGCCCGAGTTTAGCGGCCGGGACGACTTCCTGGCGGCTCTAGCACAGGGCAAAATCTTCGGCCACCGCACGAACCCCCTAACCCACTTTAACAGTATCCTGGCGAGACTGAAAAACAGCCTCGGGTAGAAGGTGCGCCTTGTATCAACTGGGTTGGTTTTCTACGGGTAGAGACAAAGCCGCCAGAGACCTCCTCCGAGCGGTGAAAGAGAGTATCGCTCGAGGCGAGGTCGAGGCCGAGATAGCCTTCGTTTTCAGCAGCCGCGAACCCGGTGAGTCGGCGGCAAGCGACCTCTTTCTGAAGCTGGTTAAGGATTACGGAATTCCGCTTATCTCTTTTTCCTATCAGAAGTTAAAGGCGAAGCAGGATGCCGGGAGCGGCGGCGAGAAAAGCGCCCTGCCCCGCTGGCGACAGGCATACGACCGCGAGGTCACGAAGCGGCTCGAGGGCTTTCACCCCGACCTCTGCGTCCTGGCCGGCTATATGCTTATCGTGGGCGCGGAGATGTGCCGGCGCTACGACATGATTAACCTGCACCCGGCTGCCCCGGGCGGGCCGGCCGGAAGCTGGCAGGAGGTCGTCTGGCAGCTAATCAGCACCCGGGCCAAAGAGACCGGGGTCATGATGCACCTAGTAACCCCGGAGCTCGACCAGGGCCCGCCGGTAAGCTACGGCACCTTCTCCCTGCGCGGCGCGCCCTTCGATAAGCACTGGGCGGAAGTAGAGAAGCGTCCTTTCGATGAGATTAAGCAGCAGGGGGAGGCTAACCCCCTCTTTAAAATGATTCGCCAGCATGAGCTGGCCCGGGAGTTCCCGTTAATCATCGCTACTCTCCGGGCGTTCAGCCGGGGCGAGGTCAGCATAACCCCGGATAAGAGGGTGGTCGATTTTGAGGGGAAGCCGGTTAACGGGTATAATTTGACCGGTGAGATAGACCGGGCGGTAAATTCAGCAGGAGGTGCGAGATAAATAACTTCATCTGTTTCGACCTGGAGGGGCCACTGTCACCTCAGGATAATGCCTATGAGCTTATGAAGCTCTTCCCCAACGGCGACCGGGTTTTCGAGGTGATAAGCCGCTACGACGACCTGGTAACGCTCGAAGAGAGAGAGGACTACGAGCCGGGAGATACCCTGGCCCTGATACTACCCTTCCTCGTGCTGCACAATATCTCGGACAAAGACATCGCCGGCCTGGCCGCTAAGGCCAGCTTCACCGGCGGCGCCGAAAAGTTGGTCTCCTGGCTCCAGTCTAAAAGCTGGAAGGTATTCTGCATCACCACCACCTACGAGCCCTACGCCAGGCACCTAACGCAGAAGCTGGGCATCTATAACCAACACGTCGCCTGCACCATAGTCCCCTGGGAAGAGCTGCGCCTGACGCCGGAGCGGGAAGAACTAGACCTGATTAAGCAGGCCGAGGCGGATATCCTAACCATGAAGCCCGCCGACGACGATGACCGAATCAAGCAGAGCCTGGACAGGTTCTTCCGGGAAGAGCTACCGGCCACCAGGCTGGGCGAAATCATAAAGAAGGTAAAGCCCATGGGCGGGCGGCGTAAGCTAGCGGCTCTAAGCCGCTTTGCCGATAAATACGACCTACCGCTATCCGGCTGGGTGGCGGTAGGTGACAGCATTACCGATTTCCGCATGCTGGAAGCGGTTAACGGGGCCGGCGGCCTGGCGATTGCCTTTAACGCTAACGAGTACGCCCTACCCTACGCCACCATGAGCCTGGCGGCAACATCAATAGATAACCTGGTCGAGGTGCTCGAAGCATACAAGAAGAACCGGCTTAAGGACGCCGAGAAGGTGGTCAGATGGAAAGAGCGGGGCGGCTCCGAGGCTCGCGGCTACCTTCACTGGCTCGCCGGGAGAGAAGACCTCGACGAGGTAGTTAGCCTTCATAAGAACTTAAGACGCCTGGTTCGGGAAGAGGCTGGTAAGCTGGGTTAGCCCGAAAATCACTAAACCGGGGTGGGACGAGCCGGTTTTACGGGCAGGAGCTTAAACTTCACTTCCCCCCTGTCTTTAAGCCTGCTTTGAGGGCGGAAAGGGTTAACGAAAAAGACCACAGGGAGGTGCCACATGACCTTTAAGATAGTGATGCCGCTAAACCACGCCGCCGGGGATGCGGCGGAATGCCGTAAGATAGGGGGCGAACTCCACAAAATTATCTGTAACACCGAGGCGGAGCTTATCGCGGCTACCAGGGATGCCGACGCCATCATGACCAGCACCGAGTGTCCTCCACCCTTTACCCGGAAGGTAATCGGCGAGCTCAGCCGGTGCCGGATAATTCATAACATCGGCGCCGGCTACGAGAAGCTGGACGTTGCCGCCGCCACCGACTGCGGCATCTGCGTCTCCTTCGCCGGGGACTACTGCGCCGAGGAAGTCGCCGAACACACCCTGGCGCTCCTGCTGGCCTGTGCCAGAAGGGTTGTCCGCCTTGACAGGGCCGTGAGAGAAGGCCACTGGGGCATGGCGGCCAAGCGGGAAATGACGGAGGTATGGTCGCCCATGTTCCGCATCAAGGGGCAGACCCTGGGCATAATCGGCTTCGGCCGGGTGGGCCGCCTGGTGGCGGCTAAAGCCGGCGGCTTCGGCCTGAGGATTATCGCCTGCGACCCCTACCTACCCCCGGAGATGTTCCGGGAAGCGGGGGCGGAACAGGTAACCCTTGACGACCTGCTCACCGAGTCCGACTTCGTCTCGGTTAACGCCGCCCTCACCGAGGAGAACCGGCAGCTTTTGGGCCGGGAACAGTTCCGGAAGATGAAACCGGGCGCCTATTTCATTAACTGCGGTCGCGCTGAGTTTACTGACGAAGCGGCTCTAGTCGATGCTCTAGCTAACGGCGTCATCGCCGGGGCCGGCCTGGATTTGGTAGTCGGGGAAGCCATTACCCTAGGCCACCCGCTACTGAAACTGGAAAACGTGGTCTTAACCGCCCACTCCGCCTGGTACTCGGAGACGGCCATCGCCGAGATGAAGCGCCGGGTCTACGAGAACATCGGACGGGTGCTCCACGGGGAGTGGCCCACGCTGTTCGTTAACCCCGAGGTTAAAGAGAAATTCCGGGCGCGGTGGGGAAAGCCGTAGCCCGACGGAAAGGATAGCCATTGAGCAAAATCGAAGTCGTGGGGCTGGGAGCGCTTAATATCGACCGTGTCTACCGCGTGGAGCGCCTCCTCACCGATGGCGAGGCGGTCGCCGATTGGGCCGGAGCCTTTCCCGGCGGCTCGGCGGCTAACACCATCTACGGCCTGTCCCGGCTGGGGGTAAGCGCCGGATTTACGGGCATGGTCGGTGACGATGACGAGGGCCGGATGGTGACCGAGGACTTCGTCGCGGCCGGCGTCGATACCAGCCGCATCCGGACTACCCCTCAGGCAAGGACCGGCTCGGTGCTCTGCCTCAGCGACCGGCTGGGACGGCGTTCCCTCTACGTTACCCCCGGCGCTAACGACCGGCTAACGATGGACGATTTAGACCTGGATTACCTTAACCGGGCGGGGCTGGTTCATCTCTCGTCTTTTGTCGGCGAGGGGCAGTTCGAGCTATCGCTGGCAGTAGCCGGCGCCCTTAACCAAGAGGTCAGGCTCAGCTTCGCCCCCGGAGCGCTCTATATCCGAAAGGGGCTTAAAGCCCTCCGCCCTATCCTGGAACGGACATATGTCCTCTTTACCAACCGGGACGAGATAGACGGGCTTACCGGGGAGGGGATGGTGAACAGCGCCCGAATTTGCCTGGAACAGGGCTGTAAGATAGTGGCCGTTACCCTGGGCAAGGGGGCCCGGCTGAAGCTGGGGAAAAGCGGCGCCGGGAGAACGGTAAGCATGGTCGGCTATGTCAGGGATACCGAAAACGAATATATCATCTCCGCCGGCGAAGGAGACGGGGAGTCTCCGGCCGATACCACCGGCGCCGGTGACGCCTTCGCCGCCGGCTTTCTCTACGGTCTACTTAAAGGTAAGGGACTCGATGAGTGCGGGCGGCTCGGTAACACCGTTGCCCGTGGCTCCCTGAGCCAGCCCGGAGCCAGACAGGGACTGCCCACCCCGGAGCAGCTGGCGCAGCGCTATCAGGAGCTGTATCCAAGGCCAGAGGAGTAGCTACTTCTTGTCTTTGGCCTTGGCTTTTTCTTTTTCTTCCGTAGCCCTACCGATAACCTCATCGACGAGGCCGTACTCCACCGCCTGCTCCGG
>JAFGFP010000130.1 GCA_016931015.1 Dehalococcoidales bacterium | reverse complement strand
CTCCGGCTCGATAAAGATGCTGGTGGCCACGGACATCGCCGCTCGCGGCATTGATGTGCTGCGTATTTCGCACGTTGTTAACTACGACATGCCCGATACCACGGATGCCTACACTCACCGCATCGGCCGTACGGGTCGAATCGGCAAGACCGGCGATGCCTTCACCTTCGTGACCGGCGAAGATACCGCTATGGTGCGGGCTCTTGAGCAGCTTCTCAGCGCTAAGCTGGAACGCCGCCGATTGCCCAGCTTCGACTATGATGTATCTAAGGAGACAGCGACCCCGCTACCCTCACGCCAATCACGGCGGTCAGGTCCCTATCGAAACCGGCGAAGTCGTAATAATTAGTCAACTTGTTTAGTTTGAACCTTTATCTAATAGTCAATCTCAGGGTCCTTGTTTGTAACCAGGATAGTAGTCGTCAGCTGGTGTTAAAAAGTACCGTAACGACGTCTCCCTCTTGAATCTCGTAGGTCTTGCCCTCAAGGCGTCGCTTGCCGGCTTTAATTACCGCGGCCTCGCTGCCGAGCTCAAGCAAGTCATCATAGCGCATCACTTCCATCCGGATGAATCCTCTCTCCATATCCGAGTGAATCTTACCGGCCGCGACCGGGGCCTTATCTCCTCTGTGGCATGTCCAAACATGAACCTCATCCTCGCCAACGGTAAAGAAATTCACCAGCCCGAGCTTCCGGTACGCAGCCTGCAATAACCGCGTCATGGATGATTCCTGTAAGCCAAGCTCGGCCAAAAATTCCTGGCGGTCTGCAGGGTCGAGCTGGCTGATATCAGCTTCATCACGGCCGCAGATAGTAACAGCCTCAGAGCTATCGGCATCAATTATGGTCTGAAGCGCTTCGACATATCCGTTTCCATGGTCTCCCATAGACTTTATGTTGGCGATGTATAGTACCGGTTTGAGTGAGACCAGATTACATTCACGGACACTATCCGATTCCTTATCGTTCAATCTTTGCCGGCGAGCAGGTATTCCCTGATCCAATCCCTTTTTTACTTTTTCACAGTCAGCTACCTGACGAATGGCCTCGCTATCGCCGGCGCGCGTTTTCTTGGACAAGCGGGCAATCTTGTTTTGCAGCGTTTGGCTATCGGCTACCATCAATTCAAGATCTACGGTCTCTACATCACGCACGGGGTTGATATCATCACCTTGAGCAAAGGTGTCCCCCGCTTCAAAACATCTTACTACATGCAGCAAAACATCAACATCTTTGATATGACTGAGCAATCTTGAGCTGTGCCCCGGCTTGATAGCGGAGTCGGCGGCCAGGCCGGGAATATCTACTAATTGCATAGTAGCCGGAACAATTTTGGCAGGATTATACAACTTTACCAGTACCTGAATACGAGGGTCAGGCACATTAACGATGACTCTATGCATTTCAGTGCCGTCATAGCCTGCCGCCCCGGAGGCCGTAATCGCATTGTAAATAGTAGTCTTACCGCATGCCGTAAGACCTACCAGTCCACAGGTCAAACTCATATGGCATCCCTTTCCATCAAGAAATAAATACGTTAACCAATATCAGAGGGAAATTTTCGGCGAAATCAATTCCCATAGACTGTATCCTGGGGTGTTCGGTCGTATGGGAATGTAGTGATTTAGCTTTAGATCACCTTGCCCTGATATTTTACACCTTTTGGAGGTAGCGATTAAACTAACCCATGGACATGTAGTGATCTGCTCCCCGAAAACTGGGCCGAAAATGAGGGGGTTTTTCGGAATGGTTGGACCTGGCAACATCATTAACCGCCGCTACAATATCGCACCTCTGTAGGCATATGTTTCTTTCTACAAGTAGCGTGCAGGGGCGAGACGACTTATCGTCATTAGGACACTGTAAGGAGACATTGAGAATGGGAAGAACAGCTTATCGGGGACCTAAGATGAGAAGGACACCGGCCAAAGATAAGGGGCGCTTGCTTTTGGGGGTAGAATCCGTGCCTGAGAGCCCGCCGGTCAGGCGTGAGCCCCAGTCTCCTGCGTGTGAAGCAAGCGCTCTAACCACTGAGCTAACCGCCCCGCCTAGCTACGCGTAAATTCTACGCAAAACATTGCGGAAAAGCAAGTTGTCGGGGGCTTAACTACTGGAGATTTAATCCCCACCGCCGGTCACAAGACGAGCTCTTTAAGAGCGGCGGCCACGCCGCCGTGCTCGACGTCGAGGGTGATGTAATCGGCAACCTCTTTAGCGCCGTCGGTGGCGTTACCCATAGCCACCGCCAGGCCGGCCGAAGACAAGAGCGAGATATCGTTATCGCCGTCCCCAATGGCGATAGTCTCGGCCAGGGTTATTCCCAGGTGAGCGCTCAGTGCTGCCAGGCCCTTCCCCTTGGACACCCCGGGAGCGACGATATTAATAAAATCGACATCGGGGTAGCTCGGTGAGGTTACCCAGGAAAAGTAGAGACAATCGCCGAACTCAAGATTGAAACGCTGGGCCCGGGCGACCTCTTCGGGGGAGGTAGCCGCCAGCCCGGCCTTGATGATTACCTCCCGCTCGCAGATTTCATCGAAGTTCGTTATGGTCGGCGGGATACCGAAGAAATTACGGTGCGCCGCCGCTGACCATGTCTCCCGCTCGACGAAATAGCGGGTCGCGGAGTAGATGTCGATATGCATCCCTTGCCGGCGGGTAAAATCCACCACCCGCTTAAGCACGTCCTTATCGAGCGGCTGGGCGTAGACTTCCCGCTGGGAATCGGGGCTGTACACCAGAGCGCCGTCGCAGAAGATGTGATAGCCGTCCAGCGCTAGCTCATCGAGAACCCGGGCACAAGACTGAACAGCCCGGCCGGTAGACAGTGAGACCTTAATGCCCGAACCGGAAACCCGGGCCAGGGCTTCTCTATCCTCAGCCAGGATAGTGCCGTCCTTACCAAACAGGGTGCCGTCGACGTCCACCACCAGAAGCTTGTAGGCGCTGCCGGTCAATCCGCCTCCTTAACCTGCCGACTTTCAAGCCAAGGCTGCTCGTTACTAACAACTCTGCTATAACAAGTCATACTACCAAAGCCAAAACCATCTCCACAGCCAGGGAATCCAGCTAGAGGCAGGGTTTACAAACGTATCCTGAGATATTATAATGCATTCTGCTACCAAAGACCAAACGGAAGCGACGCTTTTCGAGACGAGCTCGCGACGTCCCTCTCAAACTGAGGAGGCTTATCTTTATGGAGCCTGATATCAAAAAGCAGCTCGACAGCGTACTGTCGGACTACGAGGGAGACCTTAGCGAGCTCATTCCCATCCTACAGTCGGCCCAAGAGAGGTTCGGCTACCTCCCCGAAGAGGTAATGGCCGGGATTGCCCGCTTCCTCAAGCTGGCACCCAGCGTCGTTTACGGAGTGGGTACCTTCTACGCCCAGTTCAAGCTTAATCCCACCGGCAGGAGGAGCATCAAGGTGTGCCGCGGCACCGCCTGTCACGTCAGGGGTGCCGACCGCATCCTCCAGGAGATAGAACGGAAACTAAACATAAAACCCGGGGGGACAACCGAAGACCGGGAGTACTCCCTGGAGACCATCGCCTGCTTCGGCTCCTGCGCTCTGGCGCCGGTGATGGTGGTTGACAAGACCGTTTACGGCCGCATGACGCCGCCCAGGGTAGCCGAGACCCTAGCGGACAGTAATTAGTCGTCTGGAGTGTAATGGCAGACTTCGAGGAAATACGGGCCCGGGCCGCCGCCGAGTGGCAGGCGCTTAAAGAAAGCGACCAGCCGAGCATCTTCGTCGGGGCCGCTACCTGCGGTCGGGCCGCCGGTGCCGATACGGTGCTGGAAGCCATCGAACAGGCGCTCAACCGCCATAAGATTAAGGCCAGTCTTATCCAGGTCGGCTGTATCGGGCTGTGCTACGCCGAGCCGCTGGTGGACATTCTAAAGCCGGGGCGGCCCCGCATTCACTACGGTAACCTCACCCCGGAGCTGGCGGGACAGCTTATCGAAGACTATCTCCTGAAAGACGCCCCCCACCCGGAGCTGGCCCTGGGCACCAGCGGCGAGGGGACGATAACCGGTATCCCCAAGCTCTACGAGCTACCGGTACTCAAACCCCAGGTAAGAATCGCCCTGCGTAACTGCGGGCTCATCGACCCGGAGAACGTAAGCCACTACATCGCCCGGGGCGGCTATCTCGGCCTGGCCCGGGCCCTTAAGATGACCCCGGAAGCAGTCATCAGCGAGGTTCAGCAATCGGGACTGCGCGGCCGGGGCGGGGCCGGTTTTCCCACCGGCCTCAAGTGGCAGTTCGCCCGCCGGGCCCAGGGAGAGCCGAAGTATATCATCTGTAACGCCGACGAAGGCGACCCCGGCGCCTTCATGGACCGGTCGCTCCTGGAGGGCGACCCCCACGCCGTCCTGGAAGGAATCCTCATCGGGGCCTATGCCATCGGGGCCAGTGAGGGCTATATCTACATCCGGGCGGAGTACCCCCTGGCTATCGAGCGGCTCAAGGTCGCCCTAAACCAGATGGAGGAATACGGCCTAATCGGGGATAATATCCTGGGCTCCGGCTTCGGCTTCCACCTCAAGATTAAGGAGGGGGCCGGAGCCTTCGTCTGCGGCGAGGAGACGGCTATGATTGCCTCCATCGAGGGTAAGCGCGGCATGCCCCGCAGCCGCCCCCCTTTCCCCGCTAACTCCGGCCTCTGGGGGAAACCGACCAACATCAATAACGTGGAGACCTGGGCCAACGTCTCGGCAATCTTGGAGAAGGGCGCCGAGTGGTATGCCGGCTACGGCACCGAGAAAAGCAAGGGCACCAAGACCTTCGCCCTGGCCGGCAAGATAAACCGCACCGGGCTCATCGAGGTGCCCATGGGTATCACCCTTGAGGAGATAATCTACGGCATCGGGGGCGGCATCCCCGACGGTAAGCGCTTTAGGGCCGTCCAGACCGGCGGCCCCTCCGGCGGCTGCCTGCCGGAGAGCCTGCTAAATCTGCCGGTCGACTACGATTCGCTGACCCAGGCCGGCTCCATCATGGGCTCCGGGGGCATGATTGTCCT
>JAFGFP010000129.1 GCA_016931015.1 Dehalococcoidales bacterium | reverse complement strand
AGCGGGAAGGGCTTCACCGTGGCGGCGCCGGTAAGCCCTTTCAGCAGCGGGTTCCGGCTGTCCAGCTTACCGTCAATCAGGACGGCTATCGTGCTCTCCGGGACGGTTTTAAGGTAGTCCGTCCACGGCTGGTAGTCGTCTTTTTGATTGGCTTTACCGGAGTTCTTCTTCCGTCCGGAGCGGCCCTTAGCCTCGAAGCGCTCCAGCAGCCCCTCGATAATGACCAGCCGCTTCTCGGCGAGAAAGGGGACGGTCTCTGTGGCATTCCTCAGTTCGCCCAGGGTGAGCTGAGCACCCTGGAGCACGGTGGTATTGGTGGCGAGCAGCGTCGGGTCGCCCAGACCCTGCTTTATCTCGCTCAGCGCCTCGCTGCGGGAAAAATCGTCAGGGCCGGTCAGGATATAAAGCAAAGCTCTCTCCTTTCGGGGTCTCTTAATTCTACCACACCCGTCGGCCAGACCGTCTACAATAATTTACGTTAATATTACGCTAGTATTGAAGAGTTACCGCCAAAGGGTTAAAATTACCCCTGGCGGCGGTTGGCGGATTGCTGGTGTGTCAAATGACGGAACTTTATGTAAATTTATCTTCCCTACCCTGCAGGTGACATCAAAAGAAAGACCGGGGGCCTTAAGCGGTGAACATTGATATCGGTATCATCGGGCTGGCCCAGAGCGGCCGGACGACCATCTTCAATGCCCTGACCAAGGGTAAGGCCGATACCGACGGCTACCATCGGGAGGACTTGGCCCCCCATCTCGGCATTGCTCGCGTCCCCGAGCCCCGCCTGGACAAGCTGGCCGATATGCTCCACCCCAAGAAGCTCGTCCCGGCTGAAGTCAGGTTCACTGACATCGGCGCCTCGGTCAAGGGTCTGGCGGCGGATAAGGGGATAGGTGGGGAGCTCTTGAACCAGCTGAGCGGGGTCGACGCCCTGATTAACGTCGTCCGCGCCTTTAGCGACGAGGCCATCCCCCATGTCGCGGGCAGCCTGGATATCGACCGGGATATTGACAGCATGGAGCTCGAGCTTGCCTTCTCCGACCTGGCGCTGATGGAGAGACGGCTGGAGAAGATAGCGGTGTCGCTTAAGGGGGCTCAGGCGGCGGAGCGTCAGGCGCTTCTCCGCGAGCAGGAACTGATGGCCAGGATTAGGGAGAGCCTGGAGCAGAACCTGCCGCTGCGCGAGCTTAAGCTGAGCGCCGACGAAGCCAAGACAGCCGGCCACTTTCAGTTTCTTACCGCTAAGCCCCTGCTGATAGTGGTCAACATCGGGGAGGAGCAATTGCCCCGGGCGGCCTCTCTGGAGGCGGAGCTAAAAGCGCGCCACTCGCGGCCGAGGTATGGTCTGGTTACCCTGTGCGGCAAGCTGGAGATGGAGCTAGCGCAGCTTGAGGATGAAGAAGCGAATGAGCTCCGCAGCGGGTTCGGCATCGAGGAAGCCGGCCTCGACCACACCATTAAAGAGGCCTACGCTCTGCTGGGACTGGTCTCCTTCTTTACCGTGGTCTCCGATGAAATCAGGGCCTGGTCGATAAGGAGCGGTACCAGCGCTCTCAAGGCCGCCGGTAAGATTCACTCCGACATGGAGCGGGGCTTCATCCGGGCCGAGGTTATCAGCTATGACGACCTCCTGAAGTGCGGCAGCCTGTCCGAGGCTCGTAAGAAGGGGCTGCTCCGCCTGGAGGGTAAGAGCTACGTCGTCCAGGACGGCGATGTCATTACCTTTCTCTTTAACATCTAGCGGGCGCCTATCCCACGGCGGTCGTAGTCAACCAGGCTGTTATCCAGCGCTTAATCTGAATTCTTGAAACCCGGCTGTCTTTCTGGTAGATTGATAATGGTTATCGTTACTGTATAAACGGCCGTTTACCGTACCGAGGTGTCGTCTGCCGAGGCTGCGGGCGGGAAGGAGCTTTGTGGTTAATCCCCGGCGAATTTCATTGACAACTTTTAGGTCGTAATGCTAAACTTTTACAAATTAGTTCCAAGCTATTACTCTGGTAGAGAAATCACTCTAAGATCTGGCAACTGGCGAGGCGTGGCTTGTTCTTTGTGCCCGCGAGACAGTCCTGTAAAAGGCAGGCTCAGGCTGCTTAAGACAGTGATTTAAGGGCGCAAGGTGTCGGGAAGCGAGACTCCTGACAACAGGCCTTCCGAGAAACGGTTATTGCGTAGTAAAAGGGGGTTTTCTTATGGCGAAACCAAAGGTCGCTTTCTACTGGTGTGCTTCGTGT
This sequence comes from Dehalococcoidales bacterium, assembly GCA_016931015.1. Taxonomy (GTDB): domain Bacteria; phylum Chloroflexota; class Dehalococcoidia; order Dehalococcoidales; family UBA5760; genus UBA5760. Next base: position 1,192 of record JAFGFP010000129.1, on the reverse strand, counting down.
GGTGGCTGTGAGGAGACCGTGGTTGACCTCAACGAGGACTTGCTCAAGGTCGCCGACGCCGTTGACATTGTCCTCTGGCCGGTAGCCCTGGATTTCAAGCGTAAGGACATCGAGGCGCTTAAAGACGGCGAGATTGCGGTCAGCTTCATCAACGGCTCCGTAAGGCTGGAAGAGCAGGAGGAGATGGTCAAGCTCCTGCGCCGGAAATCGGGGCTGGTGGTCGCCTTCGGTGCCTGTGCCCATCTGGGGGGTATCCCGGGGTTGGGTAACTTCTGCAGCCGGGAAACAATCTTCCAGTGGGCCTACCATGACTCGCCCAGCGTTGACAACCCTGAGGGAGTCGTCCCTCAGGAAAAGACCAACCTCGACGGCGACGAGCTTACCCTGCCCGAGTTCTACGATACGGTGATGGCCTTGGACCAGGCTATTCCGGTGGACTACTACCTCCCCGGCTGCCCGCCGCCCCCCGACCTGATAATGAATGCGGTTAACGCCATTCTGACCGGCCAACTGCCGGAGACGGGGTCGGTGCTAGCCCCCAACATAGCCCTGTGCGATACCTGCCCCCGCAAGGACTCGAAACCGGAGAAGATGTCCATCAAGGAGATAAAGAGGCCGTGGGAGATTAAAATCGACCCGGAGAAGTGCTTCCTGGTGCAAGGGCTTTTCTGCTACGGCCCGGCGACGCGTACCGGGTGCGGGGAGACCTGCATCAGGGCCAATATGCCCTGCCGGGGCTGCTTCGGACCCATGGACGGTATCAGCGACCAGGGGGCCAAAGCCCTGGCCATGTTCGTCTCCATGCTGGGCCTTGAGAACGAGGAGACGATGAGCGATCGGGAGGTCGCCGAGCTGGTTAACCAGATTCCAGACCCGGCGGGGACGTTCTACAGATTCAGTCTACCTTCCTCCATCCTCAAACGGAAGCGGATGCAGGGAGTAGGAGGAACGAAATGAGAAAAGTAACCATTGACCCGATAACTCGACTTGAAGGGCATGGTAAGATAGAGGTCTTCCTCGACGATGCCGGTAACTGCCGGCGCGCCTGTCTTCAGATTCCCGAGCTACGCGGCTTCGAGCAGTTTTCGGTGGGGCGGCCGGCTGAGGAGATGCCCCGCATCACCACCATGATATGCGGGGTGTGCCCCACCGCCCACCACATGGCCTCGGCCAAGGCCCTCGACGACCTGTT
>JAFGFP010000128.1 GCA_016931015.1 Dehalococcoidales bacterium | reverse complement strand
GCCGGACTGGATGAAATCCGGGGCGGCACCCCGGAGGAGAACGCCCAAGCCCTGCACCACATCCTGGGCGGGGAGCGGGGGGCAAAAAGGGACGTGGTGGCCACCAACGCCGCCGCCGCCCTGGTCGTCGGCGGGAAGGCTAAAGACTTAAGAGAGGGGGCCCGCCTCGCCGAAGAGGTAATCGATAGCGGCCGGGCTTTAGAAAAGCTTAGCGCTCTGGTAACATTGAGCCAGAGCCTTAAGAAAACGTCGGGATAGGTTAGAGACATGCTTCATAAGATTATCGCCCGTAAAAGAGACGAGCTTAAGCGGCAAAAGCAGGCAGTGCCGCTGGCCGCCCTTAAGGAGCGCATCGCCCAGCGGGCGGCCCCGCTCGATTTGGCGGCGGCGCTACGCGGCGAGCCGGTCAGGCTGATTGCCGAGGTCAAGAGGGCCTCGCCGTCGCGCGGTATTCTCTGCCCCGACTTCGACCCCGTGGCCCTGGCCACCGGCTACGCGCGGGGCGGGGCGGCGGCTATCTCCGTGCTCACCGAGGAGAACTACTTCGGCGGCAGCCTCGACCACCTCGTCGCCATCAGAGATGCGGTCAAGCTGCCCCTGCTGCGTAAGGACTTTATCTTCGATACTTACCAGATATACGAGACGGCAGCCCACGGCGGCGACGCCCTGCTCCTCATCGTGGCCACCCTGAACCAGGAGCAGCTCAGCGAGCTTCTCGCCCTGAGTCACCGCCTCAGCCTGAAATGCCTGGTCGAGGTTCATAATGAGACGGAGACCGACCGGGCGCTCTTAAGCGGCGCCGAGATTATCGGTATCAATAACCGTAACTTAACGACCTTCGAGACCGATATTAACACCAGCCGCCGGCTGCGCCCGCTCATGCCCCGGGGGCAGCTTGTGGTCAGCGAGAGCGGTATCCGGAGCCGCGAGGACATAAAGAAGCTGAAACAGTGGCAGATTAACGCCGTCCTCATCGGCGAGACCCTGGTCACCGCCGCCGACGCTCCGGCCAAGATAAAAGAACTCTTAAAATGACTTCGTAACCAGAAACTAGATCGCAGGGAAGGTCGAAATATAAGCGGGAAACCGAAATACAAGCGGGAAACCGAGGGAAGGGTGAAAAACCGAGGCCATAGACAGGAAGCCGAAGTCGGGGTGAAGAAATGACACGGGTTAAGATATGCGGCATTAAGGAGAAGGCCCACGCCCTGGGCACAAGCCGCGCCGGGGCCGACTTTATCGGGCTGGTCTTAGCCCCCAGTCCGAGGCAGATAACGGTGGTCAAGGCGCAGGAGATAGTCAGTGCCATCCGGGAGCAAAACGAGCCGGTGGCGGTGGTCGGCGTCTTCGTCAATATGCCCGCTCCGGCGGTAAACCGGATTGCCCGGGCCTGTAACCTGGACTGGGTGCAATTGAGCGGAATCGAGACCTGGGCCTACTGCCAGATGATAGACCGGCCCCTGATTAAGGTGGTTCATATAGAAGACCAAAGCCCCGAGGAGGTTAGCTACCGCCTGGCTCAGGGTGACGAGGCCCTCTCCCGGCAGGAACACTGCTACCTTCTTGATTCCAGAATCGGGGAGCAGTACGGCGGTACGGGCGTAACCTTCGACTGGAACCTGGCCGGCGAGGTCGCCCGCGATTTCCCGCTAATCGTCGCCGGCGGTCTTACCCCGGAGAACGTGGGCGAGGCCATCAAAACGGCGGCCCCGTGGGGGGTGGACGTCTCCTCCGGGGTCGAGGTCGACGGAGTTAAGAGCACCATCAGAATCAAGGCTTTCATCGAAGCCGTAAGGAGCGCTGATGCCAGCTAAGAATATAAAACTACCCAACGAGCGCGGCTACTTCGGGCAGTTCGGGGGGAAATTCGTCCCCGAAACGCTGATGCCGGCCCTCGCCGAGCTGGAGCAGGCCTACCGTGAGGCTCAAGCCGAGCCGGAGTTCCAGCAGGAGTTTCTCCGGCTCTGCCGGGACTACATCGGGCGGCCTACTCCGCTATACCCGGCGCCGCGCCTCTCGGCGAGGAGCGGCGGGGCCACCATCCTGCTCAAGCGGGAAGACCTGGCCCATACCGGGGCGCACAAGATTAATAACGCCCTGGGGCAGGGGCTGCTGGCAAAACGCATGGGGAAGAGCCGCATCATCGCCGAGACCGGGGCGGGCCAGCACGGGGTGGCCGCGGCCACCGCCTGCGCCATGCTCGACCTTGAGTGCATCGTCTACATGGGCGAGGAAGACATCAGGCGCCAGTCCTCCAATGTCTTCCGCATGAAGCTCCTCGGGGCCGAGGTGCGCCCCGTAGGCTCAGGCAGCCGCACCCTGAAGGATGCCATCAACGAGGCGATTCGGGACTGGGTAACCAACGTCGAGGATACCTACTACCTGCTGGGCTCGGTAGTCGGGCCCCACCCCTATCCCATGATTGCCCGCGACTTCCAGGCGATAATCGGCGGGGAGACCAAGGAGCAGGTTGCCGCCACCTACCACCGCCTGCCCGACTATCTCGTAGCCTGCGTCGGCGGCGGCAGTAACGCCATCGGGCTGTTTCACCCCTTCTTCGACGATAAAGAGGTGAAGTTCATCGGCGTCGAAGCCGCCGGCCAGGGGCTTAAGACAGGTCACCATTCGGCGTCGCTGGTTACCGGCCGAACCGGCGTCCTGCACGGCACCAGGTCGCAGCTGCTTCAGGACAGTGACGGGCAGATACTGGAGACCCACAGCCTGGCTCCGGGGCTGGACTACCCCGGGGTCGGCCCGGAGCACAGCTACTATCAGGAGACAGGACGGGCGAGCTATGTGGCGGTAACCGACGAGCAGGCCCTGGAAGGATTTCAGCTCCTGTGCCACACCGAGGGGATAATCCCGGCGCTGGAATCGGCCCACGCTATCTACTACGCTGCTCAACTGGCCGCCGGACTGACCCCGGAGCAGCTCATCGTGGTCAATCTCTCCGGGCGGGGGGATAAAGACCTGGACATCGTCGCTAAAAGAATCGGGGTGGAGTTATGAGCCGGGTAGCATCCGTTTTCCAACCGGGCCGTAAGGCCCTGATTGCCTATCTCACCGCGGGCTACCCCAGCCGGGAGGCAACCGTCGAAGCGGCCGCAGTACTGGCCGCCGGCGGCTGCGACATCATCGAACTGGGAATCCCCTTCTCCGACCCCCTGGCCGACGGGGCCACCATCCAGAAGGCAAGCTATCAGGCACTACAAGGTGGCATCACCCCGCAGGACTGCCTCGAGATTGCCCGCAGGCTGCGCCGGGAGATAGCCACTCCCCTGGTATTCATGAGCTACTATAACCCGATACTCAGCTTCGGGACGGAGGCTTTCTGCCGGGCTGCGGCCCGAGCCGGGGTTGACGGCCTGATAATTCCCGATTTACCCCCGGAAGAAGGGGAGGAACTGGGGGCAAGCGCCAGAAAGCACGGCCTCGACTTGATATACCTCCTGACGCCCACCAGCACCGAAGCGCGTATCGCCCTGGTGGCCGAGAAGTCCCAGGGGTTTATCTACCTAGTATCCCTTACCGGCGTTACCGGCGCCCGGCAGACCCTGCCCGCCGAGCTGGAGGACTTCGTGCGGCGCGTCCGGGGAAAAACCGCGAAACCGCTCTGTGTCGGCTTCGGGGTATCCAACCCGGAGCAGGCCGCGCGGGTCGCCCAGGTCGCCGACGGCGTCATCGTGGGTAGCCGCCTCCTTGAGCTAATCACCGAGGACTCAAGCCTCGCCGCTCTGAAATCGGCGGTCTCGGGCTTGCGTCAGGCGCTAAACAAATAATCACAGAGGGAAAGGGGGAGAAATCAGGCAAAGATTATGCTATCATAAACTATTGCTACCAGGTCACTCCGGCTTTAAGCTACCCCGCGAGGTTTGGGGGAAAGCACCTTATAGCAACTAAAATAGGAGGATAAATTGGAGAAAACAAAGTTTACTCTCGACGAAAAGGACATGCCGACCCAGTGGTATAACATCCAGGCCGACCTGCCTGAACCACTGCCCCCGCTGCGCCACCCGCAGACCATGGAACCGACCATTCTGCCCCCACCGCTGTTCTGCGACGAGATTAACAAGCAGGAGTTCAGCACCGAGCGCTGGATTGACATCCCGGAGGAGGTACAGGCGATCTACCGTACCTGGCGGCCGACCGTCCTGCACCGGGCCCACCGGCTGGAGAAGGCCCTGGATACCCCGGCCAAGATTTTCTATAAATACGAGGGCACCAGCCAGGCCGGGAGCCACAAGCCCAACACGGCGGTAGCCCAAGCCTACTACAACAAGAAGGCGGGCATCAAGCGCCTGACCACGGAGACCGGCGCCGGACAGTGGGGCAGCGCCCTGTCCATGGGCTGTATGTTCTTCGGTATCGAGCTCAAGGTCTACATGGTCAAGGTGAGCTTCTACCAGAAGCCCTACCGCCGCATCCTGATGGAAACCTGGGGCGCCACGTGCGTCCCCAGCCCCAGCCCGGATACCAAGACCGGGCAGGCGGTTCTAGCCCGCGACCCGGAGTGCACCGGCAGCCTGGGCATGGCCATCAGCGAAGCCGTCGAGGATGCCGCCACCCACGACGACACCAAGTACTCCCTGGGCAGCGTGCTTAACCACGTCCTTTTGCACCAGACGGTAATCGGCCTGGAGACAAAGAAGGTGATGATGGAGCAGGCGGATACCTACCCCGATATCATCGTCGGCTGCATCGGCGGCGGTTCTAACTTCGCCGGCATGTATCTCCCCTTCGTCAAGGATAAAATCGACGGCACCAAACCGGACCTGCGCATCATTAACGTAGAGCCGACCAGCTGCCCCACGGTAACCAAGGGGCTCTATGCCTGGGACTACGGCGATGTGGCCGGACTGGCGCCGATAGCCTTAATGTACACCCTGGGTCACGACTTTATCCCCCCGCCGGTTCACGCCGGGGGCCTGCGCTACCACGGCATGGCGCCCATCATCTGCCATCTTCACAAGCTGGGCTTCGTTGAGGCGAGGGCGGTGCCGCAGCTAGCCACCTTCGAGGCCGGGATAACCTTCGCCCGCAGCGAGGGCATCGTCAGCGCCCCGGAGACCAACCACGCCATCAGGGTAACCATCGACGAAGCCTTGAAGTGCAAGGAGACCGGCGAGGCGAAGACCATCCTGCTGGCGCACAGCGGGCACGGGCACTTCGACATGGCCGCCTACGAAGCCTACCTCTCCGGTAAGCTCAAGGACTACGATTACCCTGAGGAAAAGGTGAAAGAGGCCCTGGCTCACCTGCCCCAGGTGCCGCAATCATAAACAACGTTAGCTAAAGGAGTGGGGGCCGAGCCGCCCCCACTCCCTATCTTCCCCTCACCGAAGGGGAATTTACCCCTGAACCCCAAGGAACTATTTACCCCGAATTAACCGGCCCCAAAACTCTCAAAATAGACGCCGTAAGCGGCTAACCAATTTGTTGTCGCCGCGTTATTATAGGTGATACAATAAAATCACAGCCATGAGAAAGATAGCTCTGAAACCGCTACTGCTGAGCCTGGTTCTTATTCTGTCGCTGCTTTTGAGCAGCGGCTGTATCATCCTTCCCGAAGAGTGGTTTACCCCGGCCCCCGAGGTAGAGGAGCCGATGCCCACTACCCCGACGACACCCACCCCGACGGAACCGGCGACCCCTATCGACCCCTACCAGGCGTCGCCGGAGCCCAGTAACGGCAGCGAACTCCTCCCCGACTTCGTGGCCGTGGTGGAGAAGGTCAAACCCTCCGTGGTGGCCATCCAGACCGACGTCGGCGCCGGCTCCGG
>JAFGFP010000127.1 GCA_016931015.1 Dehalococcoidales bacterium | reverse complement strand
GAAGGGCGGCAGCCGGCGGTAGCGGGCCAGGTGCCAGATTTCGCGGCGGAAAACGAGCAGCACCTCCACCCCCAGGGCAATGGCAACATAGTACTGCCGGATAGAAATCAGGGCCACCATCAGTATCACGGCGATGATGGTGGCCGCAAGCAGCGCCTTTCTCATTTTCATAGTCCGACTCCCTGTTAGATATTTCTAACGTTATTTATTTCTAACATACACCATAACCCAAGATTTGTCAATACCCCAGAAGGGGATTCTGGGCTTATCCCGGAAAATCACGCCCGCCGTCACCGCTCAAGGTGCAGGCGGAGCTTGATTACACCAAAGGGATGGCTTAAAATGGCTCAAGTTCAATTTATTTATGCAAAGGAGACGATAACATGGCAAAGTGGCTTCTTCTGGCGCATACCAACTGTGCCGACCCAGCGCGCGAAGCGGAGTTCAACGAGTGGTACGATAAGACACACCTGCCCGACGTGCTCAAGGTCCCGGGTTTCTTCCGCGCTACCCGCTATGTAACCGACGACCTCGAGAACTCCCCGGGCAAGTTCCTGGCCGGCTACGAAATAGAGACCGATGACATTGAGCAGACCATAGCCACGCTAAAGGAGGCCCTGGCCAAACTGGAGGAAGCGGGCCGCATCAGCGAACTCCCGGTGACGACATCGCTGATTACTTACCGCGAGATAAGCTCGCTGGGATAGTCCCAACCCCCCAACTCTCTTCTGTTAACACCTTACAGCCCCCGAGCCTGGCTCGGGGGCTGTCTGTCTTTATCCCACCCCCCACTAAACCCAATCCGAAACGACCGAAAAAGTCCCGGGCAGATTGACAAATCAGGGCTCAAAATGGTAAATTTAATAGTAATTAGCAATCTAAGGCTTTGACTGCTAACGGAGTTGAAATGCTATCGCCAAGAAGGGAAACCATACTCAAGTCAATAGTGGGCCAGTATATCATGAAGGCGACCCCGGTGGCCTCACAGAGTGTCGTCGCCGACCATGAGCTGGCGGTGTCCCCGGCCACTATCCGTAACGAGATGGCGCACCTGGAGGAAGAGGGCTACATCATCCGCCAGCACACCTCGGCGGGCAGCATCCCCTCGGACAAGGGCTACCGCTACTACGTGGAGTCTCTCGGCGATATCGAACTGCCCCTCGCCGAGCAGCGCCTGGTGAGCCACCTCTTTCACCAGGTGGAGCGGGAGCTTGAGGAATGGCTCAGGCTGGCCGCCTCGGTCACGGCCCAACTGGTGCAGAACATGGCCGTGGTCACCACCCCGAGGACGACGAACTGCCAGTTCAAGTACCTGGAGCTGGTCAGCCTGCAAGAACTGCTGGCGCTGGCTGTCTTCGTGCTGCGCGGCGCCAGAATCAAGCAGCGGCTGATAACCTTCGACCAGACGGTAACGCAGTCGGAGCTAACGGCGCTGGCCAATAAACTAAACAGCGCCTATGCTGGCCTCACCCGTTCGCAGATTCTGGAGAGGATAAGCGAGCCCTCCCCGCTTGAACGGCAGCTTACCGACTGCCTGGTAAATTTGATGCGGGCGGAGGACGGCCGGGAATACGAGGAGCCCTACCTCGACGGGCTGCACTTCATGCTTAGCCAGCCGGAGTTCACTCAGGGGCAGCGCTCGAGCTCCTTCACGGAGCTGATTGACCGGCGCCGCCTCCTTAAGATTATCGCCCCTGAGGAACTGGAGCACCAGGAGATAAGGGTGCTCATCGGCAGGGAGAACCAGGCCGAGGTCATCCAGGACTACAGCGTGGTCATCGGGCGCTACGGCCCCGCCGACGAAGCCGTAGGCACCATCGGCGTCATCGGGCCCACCCGGATGCCCTACGCCCGGGCTATCTCGGCGGTAAGCTATCTGGCCGCGCTACTGAGCCGTCTGACCGCCGAGCTGTACGGCAAAGAACCGGAGCCAGGCCAGTAGATGGGAACGATCTAAGATAAGAGATAAAGGGGAAATAATGATATACGAAGATGAAGCAGACAGAGATTTCGACGAGACCGAGGACAGCGCTGGCGCCGAGACAACCGAGTTAGAGGATATAGAGCAACTGAAGCAGGCTCTATCCGAAGCCAGAGAGAAGGCGGAAACTAATCTGGCCGGCTGGCAGCGCGCGCAGGCGGACTTCATCAACTACCGGAACCGCAGCGAGCGGGAGAAGGCTGACCTAAGTAAATACGCTAAAGGCGAAATAATGCTCAAGCTGCTCCCGGCCCTGGACGACATGGAGCGGGCCCTGGCCGCCATCCCGCCGCGCCAGGAAAAGCTCGGCTGGGTGGAGGGGATAAGGCTCATCGAGCGCAAGCTGAGGGCGACCCTGGAGGCCGAGGGGCTGGAGCCAATCAAGGCCCTGGGGAAGCCGTTCGACCCCCATTTCCACGAAGCCGTAATGTCGGGTAAGGGTAAGGAAGGCGTGGTCGTAGCGGAAGTAGAGAAGGGTTACCAGCTAAACGACCGGATTCTGCGCCCGAGCAAGGTGGTCGTGGGTAGCGGCGAAGAAGAAGACGAAGAAGGAGAGACTTAAACTATGGCAAAAGTAATTGGCATTGATTTAGGGACTACATTTTCCTGCGTGGCCGTGATGGAAGCCGGGGAACCGAAGGTCATCCCCAACGCCGAGGGGGGGCGTACCACGCCCTCGGTGGTGGCGGTAAGTAAGACCGGAGAGCGACTGGTCGGGCAGGTAGCTAGACGCCAGGCGATTACCAACCCGGATAACACCATCTTCAGCATCAAACGCCTCATGGGACGCAAGTTCGGGGAGACCAGCGTCGAATACGACCGGAAGATGCTGCCCTACAAGATAGTCCAGGCAGCCAACGACGACGCCTGGGTGAAGATGGGT
>JAFGFP010000126.1 GCA_016931015.1 Dehalococcoidales bacterium | reverse complement strand
GAGCCTCTACCTCCAGTACATCAAAGGGCTCAGCCCTCAGGCTGCGGGGCTAACCCTGGTCGCCATGCCCGCTATCCAGGCCAGCCTGTCGCTGGTGGCAGGCCGGCTCTCCGACCGGGTTGACCCGCGCATACTGGCCTCGATAGGTATGGGGCTAATTACCACGGGGCTGGCCCTCTTTACTTCTCTCGGTAAGGACACGAGCTGGAGCTTTATCATCGGGGGCCTGGTCACCATCGGTGCCGGCTTCGGCTTTTTCACCTCCCCCAACACCAACGCTATTATGAGCTCGGTAAAACAGCGCTTCTACGGAGTCGCCTCGGCGACCCTGGCCACCATGCGGCAGATCGGCATGATGTTCAGTGTCGGTATCGCCATGCTGCTCCTGGCCCTCTACCTCGGCCGAGTGGAAATCACTCCCCAGTACCACCCCCTGTTTCTGCAGAGCACCCGTACCGCCTTCACCATCTTCACCGTTCTCTGTTCCGTGGGTATCTTCGCCTCGATGGCGCGGGGTAACACCCGGAAGAAGAACCCTTCGGAATAGCCAATACCGAGCTGTTTTGCACCCGTTCCCGGCTTAAGCTATACTTAATATAAAGCTACTAGTCCTGGTGGGGCCGTGACGAGTTACCGTGAGCTCATAAAGAAGACTCAGCAGTATCTTCCTGCTGACAAAATAGCGGTTATTGAAAGCGCCTATGATTTTGCTCTCAAAGCGCATGAAGGGCAGTCCCGCGCCTCCGGGGAGCCCTACATCGAGCACCCCTTGCAGACCGCCCTGATTCTGGCTGAGCTTCAGCTCGACGCTAACTCAATCGCCGCCGCCCTGCTGCACGACATCCCGGAAAACTGCGGCATCCCTGTTACCGATATTCAGGCTGCCTTCGGCGATGAAGTCGCCAAGCTGGTCGACGGCGTTACCAAGCTGGGCAAGCTCTCCCTGCCCGGAGAAGCCGTAGCCGCCACGTCAAATCAGGTAGAAAACCTGAGAAAGATGCTGGTGGCCATGGCCGAAGACCTGCGCGTGGTCTTCATCAAGCTGGCCGACAGGCTGCATAACATGCGCACCCTACAGGCGCTCTCGCCGGAGCGGCAACACCGCATCGCCCAGGAGACGCTGGAGATATACGCCCCTCTGTCGCACCGCCTGGGGATATGGGAGCTCAAGTGGCAGCTGGAAGACCTCTCCTTCCGCTACCTGGAACCGGAGAAGTATAAGAAGGTAGCCCGGCTGGTGGCGGCCCGCCGCGCCCAGCGGGAGCGCTTGATTACCGAGGTAAAACAAAAGCTGGAAGCGGAGTTTGAAAAGGTAGGCCTGAAAGCCGAGATATCGGGGCGGCCCAAGCACATCTACAGCATCTATCAGAAGATGGAGAAGTACTCCGCTCTGGGAAAGACCTTCGACGATATCCACGACCTCTTAGCCCTGCGCGTTTTGGTGGCTACAGTGCAGGATTGTTACAGCGCCGTAGGTGTTATCCACAGCCTGTGGCATCCCCTGCCCGGCGATTTTGACGACTACATCGCCAACCCCAAACAGAACGGCTACCAGTCGCTACACACCATAGTCATGTATCAGGGGACTTCCCTGGAGATGCAGATTCGTACTCACGGGATGCACCATACCTCTGAGTACGGGGTGGCCGCCCACTGGCGCTACAAGGAGGGTGACCACAAGGATATCCAGTTCGAAGAGCGGATTAGCTGGCTACGGCAGCTAATCGAGTGGCACCGGGAGCTTGCCGGGGCGGAGGAGTTCCTGGAATCGGTGAAGACCGATATCTTCATCGACCAGGTCTTCGTCTATACCCCCAAGGGTGAGATTAAAGACCTACCCAAAGGCGCCACCCCGCTGGACTTTGCCTACCGGATTCACACTGAACTCGGGCACCGCTGTATCGGTGCCAAGGTAAACGGCAGCCTGATGTCGCTCAACTACCAACTGAAAAACGGCGACATCGTCGAGATTATGTCCTCCAAGGGGGACCGGGCACCGAGCCGCGACTGGTTGAACCCGCAGCTTGGTTACGTCAACACCTCTCATGCCCGGGAGAAGATACGGCAGTGGTTCCGGAAGCAGGAGCGGGCGGAGAATATCGAGCACGGCCGGGAAGTCTTGGATAAAGAGATGCGGCGCCTGGGCATCAAGCTCACCGAGCGGGAAGAGCTGGCCAAGATGTTTAACTACGAAAACGTGGACGACTTCCTGGCAGCCATCGGCTACGGCGGCGTCTCCACACACCAGATTGCCGCCAAGCTGACCACCCAGCCGGAGACCCCCAGGGTGGTGTCCGGGCCGGTCCTGCCCCAGCAGTCGGTGCTCTCGGTCAAGGTGCTCGGGGTCGGTGATATGGTGGCTAACCTGGCCCAATGCTGCCGTCCGGTGCCGGGCGATGATATCATCGGTTACGTCACCCGCAACCGCGGGGTGTCAATTCACCGCCGGGATTGTTATAATATAATCAATGAGGATGAAAAGGAACGGCTTGTCCTGGTGGAGTGGGGGGAAAGCGATGCGCTGTATCCGGTTAATATTCATGTCGAGTCTTGGGACCGAGTCGGGCTCATGCGGGATATAACCACCATCGTGGCCGAGGAGAAGCTTAACATCACGGCGGCAAGCTCCGTCAGCCACGACGACCACACCGTAAGCGAGTACTTCACCCTGGGAACCAAAGACCTGGCACAACTGAGCCGTCTCTTGGGTAAGATTGAGGGGGTGCGCGGGGTGATAAGCGTTACCCGGGCGGGTGACGAATCGACGACAAAAAGCAGGCCGTTAACCTGAAGTAAGTTAATAAGTTTTAATAACCGGGAGGTGGGTATTGCCACAAACTAGTTCAGCCAAGAAGGAAATGCGGGCTTCGAGAAGAAGGCAGCAGGAAAACAAGTCGGTGAGAAGCCGGTGCAAGAGCCGGGTAACCAAGGCGGAGGGGCTTATCCTGTCCGGTGAGGTTGAAGCCGGTCGCGAGGCGGTAATGGAAGCGATTAAAACCCTGGATAAAGCCGCGGAAAAGGGTGTTATCCACGCCAATAACGCCGCCCGCCGTAAGTCGCGCCTGATGAAGAAGCTGAATCGGACCCAGGCCAAACCGTCCGAGACCGCTTAAGAAAAGGGCCGCCGCTTCCTGTGTCACGCCGGAAGAGGCACGCTGCCGGGAATGAATCCCGGGTATTGACAAAGAGCCTCGTCCGGTGTTAGTATCGGGCTGGTAGAACAAATGTTCGCCCCACTAAGCGCTATTGGGGGTAAAGATGAAGCTACTTTCGCCCAAGCAACAGCAGATAATCAAATTCATCCGCGACTTCTATCAGGACTCCGGCTACCCGCCTACCATCAGAGACATCATGAAGGGCTGCCGCCTCAGCTCGACCTCGGTGGTCACCTATAACCTCAACGCTCTGGAGCGCGCTAACTATATCCGGCGCCACAGCGAAGTAGCCCGGGGTATCGAGCTACTGACCCCGTCGGCGCTTTCGAGGAGCTGCGTCCAGGTGCCGGTCATCGGCCAGATAGCGGCCGGCGAGCCGATACCGGTGCCGACGGTGGACACCTGGGACGTCACCGTCGCCGCGGACATCCTGGAAGTGACCGGGGACTTAACCCAAGGGCGGCAGGAGGTCTACGCCCTCCGGGTGAAGGGCTGGTCGATGATCGACGCCCTGGTTAACGACGGGGACATCGTCCTCATGGAGCATGTTACCAGCGTGGACAACGGTGAGGTGGCTGCCGTCTGGCTCAAGTCGGAGCGAGAGGCGACCCTTAAACGGTTCTACGCCGAGAACGGTCACATCCGCCTCCAGCCGGCCAACCGCCAGATGAAGCCGATATACGCTGAGCCCGACAACGTCGAGATTCAGGGAAGGGTCATCGCCGTTATCCGAAAGCTGGCCTGAACAGCTGATTAATTTGCTTTTTTATTACCTGTAGTTATAAACTGGTAGTGTACCGGTGAGCGCCTGGTTAATGCTAGTTAGTAATCGTAAGACAAAACTATGATTCTAGCGCAGTTTCAGAGTGTCGGCCGCGATTTGTGTGCTCAAGGACTCATTTCACACGCGGGAAATCTGAGCATCAGACTGGGAGACCGTCTCATCATTACCCGCCGCGACAGCAACTTAAGCCGCCTTGAGGAAAACGACCTCGTCGAGACTGGCATAGACAAGAACGACCGCTGTACCCCGCTGGCCTCAATCGAGCTCCCCGTGCACCGGGCTATCTACCACGAAACCTCAGCGAAGGCCGTGGTCCACGCCCACCCCCCGCACGCCGTGGCCCTATCGCTGATTGAGACCGAGCTGGTGCCACCCTGCGGCGAGGGCTCGCCCCAACTGGAGAGGGTTCCCGTGCTCGGCTGGAACATGGAGGTGAAACCGGGAGGGCTGTCGGATATAATCGCCCGGGTGCTTAAGGAGTCCCACATTGTCATGGCTCGCGGGCACGGTAGCTTCGCCATCGGCCAATTGCTTCAGGAAGCCCTTAACTACACGACCATGCTGGAAGAGTGCTGTAAGGTAAGCTGCCTACTGAAATCAATAAACGCCAGCGTCCCTGGAAAGTAACCCGTCCCCTTCCAGCCAACCCACCCTGAGAGAACCGTTTCCGATAGATGACAAGCCCCTTACCTCTTTAGCTAACGACCGGCCTATTTGCTATAGACCGGGGTACACCACTCGAGGTACTTAGGGTTCTTACCCTGTATCACGTCGAAGTAGAGTTCTTGCAGCTTCTTGGTGATAGCACCGATTTCGCCGTCGCCTATCTTACGGCGGTCTATCTCGGCGACCGGGGTGACGTTAGCGGCGGTGCCGGTCAGGAAGCACTCGCTGGCCGTAAAAAGCTCGCTCCGTCCGAGGCGCCGTTCCACGGTCTCGATACCCAACTCATTCCGGGCCAGCCTGATTACGGCGTCACGGGTGATGCCCACCAGCATGACGTCGGGGACAGCCGGCGTCACCAGCTTGCCGTCCAGCACGACGAAGATATTCTCTCCGCTGCCTTCGGAGACATAGCCGTCCCGGGTAAGCATAATCGCCTCGTGAAAGCCGTTCTCGATAGCCTCGGTCTTGGCCAGGGCATTATTAACGTAGAGGCCGCTTATCTTGGCCTGCGGAACCCCAGTGGGACGCTGCCAGGAAGAGATACAACAGGAGGCCTTATCCATGTCCAGGTAGGGCCCCCAGGGAAAGGCGAAGACCAGGAAGTCTTCATCGAGATTATGTAAACGGACGCCGATCGCCTCGGAGCTCTTGTAAGTCATCGGGCGGACGTAGACATCTTCCCGAAAACCGCACTTAGCCACCATCTCCACCGTTATCCGGCAGAGCTCGTCGATGGTGTAGGGCAGGTTAATCTTGAGTATCCGGCAGCCGGTAAGCAGCCGCTGGTAGTGCTCCTTGAGACGGAAAAGGTATATCTGCTCCTGGTCGGCGTTCCAGTTACCGCGGATACCCTCAAAGACGGCCGTACCGTAGTGTAAGCAGTGCGTCATAACGCCTAGCTTGGCCTTGGAAAGGGGCACGACCTGCTTCTGGAAATAGGCATACGATGGCATCCTTAAATCTCCTTATCTATTATGAGGTTTATTATAAGGGTTAAACGGACAATAAGACAAGCTTAACTTTGGATTAAACAGGTTGTCTGAGGAAGATAAACGCGGGACGGTGACTTTCTCCTGCCCTATCGCGACAGGCTCGGGGTGGGCAGGGTATAGCCCTCATCGCCCTCGGGGAAGATATCGCGGAGGCGCAGGGTCTGCCCCGTCTGGATGGCGCGAAAGCCGTACTTCTTACGGATGCGGTCGATGGTCTTATTAAGCTGCTCCGAGCGCAGGTTCGCCGGCTTGAGCATATCGAGCTGCCGGGCCGGCTCGGTGAGGCCCGCTACCCCGATGCCGATGAGGCGCACCGCCCTGGTTTCCTTTGACAGCGCCTTCTCCAGCAGGGCCACGCCGCCCTCGAAGATAGCCTGGTCGGTGCTGGCCCCTTGACTCAGGGTATGACTCCGGCTGATAGTGGTAAAGTCGGCGTACCTCAGCTTCAGGACGATACACCTGGCCTCTTTCTCCTGCTCGCGGAGCTGACTCCCGACCCGTTCGCTCAGATAGCGCAGGGTCGCCTTAAGGCGGCTAAGGTCTCTGGTATCCTCGGCAAAGGTGGTCTCCCGGCTGATGGACTTGGCCTCCGTCGGGGGTAGCACCCGCCTCTCGTCGATACCGTTAGCATGCCGGTGCAGGGCCTCGCCGTAGATACCCAGCTCGGCCTTGAGGGTTGCTACGGGGGTACTCGCCAGCGCCCCGATGGTCTTAATGCCCCGCCTCTTGAGAAGCTGCTCCGTCTTCCGGCCCACCCCGGGCAGCTTAGCGACCTCAAGGGGAGCCAGAAAGGCACGCTCCTCGCCGGGAGCGACCTCAATCAGCCCGTCGGGCTTACTTAGCTCGGAGGCGACCTTGGCGACCACCTTACCGCCGGCGATACCGATTGAGGCCGAAAGCCTGAGCTCGTCCTTAACCCGCTGCTTTATCTTCAGGGCCATGGCATGAATCGAGCCGTGAAGGGACTCGAAGCCGGTAACATCGAGGAAGGCTTCGTCCAGACCCATCGGCTCAAGGTAGGGGGAGAAGTCGGCCAGGATTGCCATAAAGTGATGTGAAGCCCGCCGGTACTTACTAAAGCTGCCCTCGATAAAAATGGCCTGGGGACAGAGACGGCTGGCGGTAACCAGAGGCATTCCGGCGTGCAGCCCGAAGGCCCTCGCCTCATAGGAAGCCGCGGCGACCACTCCCCGCCGCTCCGGATTACCGCCGACCACCACCGGCTTACCCTTAAGCGCCGGATTATCCACCTGCTCCACCGAGACGAAGAAGGCATCGAGGTCGATGTGCATAATACGGCGGGTCATCATATCCCCCGGGAGATAAAGTCTTTCAGACGCTGTTCGAAGACGCGGCGTTTGAGGATAAGGTAGCGCTGACACTTGAGACAGCGCAGTCCGACCTCGCTCCCCAGGCGCACTACCTGCCACTCGCTGGACCCGCAGGGGTGCTCTTTCCTGAGACACACCACGTCCCTTGGCTTTACCTCGAAACCTGCCGTCACCTGAAGCCTCCCCTTACGGCGCGGGTTGGGGCAGGCAGCGGTTAATCTGGTCGCGGAGCTCTAGCGCCACCTGCCGCGCCGCCTGAGCAAAGTCTTTATGACGCGAGGCGTATATCACCTGGCGCGAGGAATTAAGAATTATTCCCTTACCCTGAGCATTAACCCCGTAGCGTACCGCCAGCGCCAGATCGCCTCCCTGGGCCCCGACACCCGGTATCAGGAAGGGCAGGTCAGGGTGAGCCTCCCGCAGCAGCTTAAGCTCCTCGGGGTAGGTAGCCCCGACCACAAGGCCGATGTTGCCGTGGGTATTCCACTGGCTGGCCTTATCGGCCACAATCTGAAACAGCCGCCGGGAGCTAGCTCCTGCGTTATAGTCAAGGGACTGGAAGTCCTCCGCGCTTGGGTTTGAGGTACGGCACAGGATAAACACTCCTTTATCCCGGTACTCGATAAAGGGCGCCACGGAGTCAAAACCGAGGTAAGGGCTCACCGTAGCGGCGTCGCAGCCGAGGCTCTCGAAGATGGCCTTAGCGTAGGCCCGGGCGGTATTCCCGATGTCGCCGCGCTTGGCATCGCCGATAACCGGGATTCCCGGCGGCACGGCCTTGATGGTCTCCTTCAGGGTATCGATGCCCTGACTACTCAGCGCCTCGTAGAAGGCAAAATTGGGCTTGTAGGCGCAGACTATATCGGCGGTAGCCTCGATAATCGCCCGGTTAAACTCGAGGACGCTTATCTTCTCCGGCATCCGCTCCGGGTCGGGGTCGAGCCCGATACAGAACCGGCTCCCGTTTCGCTGTGCGGCGCTATTTAGTTTTTCCAGAAAGTTCATTTTATCCTCCGCGATAAGATTATCAGTCGCCAGCAAGAGGCGTCAAGTGCTAGAATAGTGATAAACCCTAGCGCCCGATACCGGTGAGTGATGAAATACGAGCAGGCCCGGGACTATATCCTGGGCTATACCGATTACGAAAAGATACCCTTACCCCACGCCCTCGGTAGCTATGACCTGAGGCGGGTCGAGGAGTTGCTCGCCCGGCTGGGGAATCCCCACCTCGCGGCTAAATCAGTCCACATTGCCGGCACTAACGGCAAGGGGAGCACGGCGGCCATGATATCCTCGGTGCTCACCAGTGCCGGATACGCCACCGGTCTCTACACCTCGCCGCACCTCATCACCATCAGGGAGCGCTTCCAGGTGAACGGCCGCCCGATTAGTCGGGCGGATTTCGCTCGCATCACCACCCGGCTCAAGCCCGAGGTCGAGGCGGTAAACCTCAAGGCCACCTACGGCGAGCTAACTACCTTCGAGCTACTCACGGCGCTGGCCTTCAGCTATTTCCAAGCTAAGGGGGTCGACTTCCAGGTGCTCGAGGTAGGCATGGGCGGGAACTTCGACGCCACCAATGTCATCCGGCCCGAGGTCTGTGTCATTACTTCCATCAGCCTCGATCACACCGAGGTGCTCGGGGATTCGCTGGCTAAAATCGCCGCCGAGAAGGCGGGTATCATCAAGCCCGGGAGCCGGGTAGTGCTGGCCCCTCAGCCAAACGAGGTAGTCCCGGTGATAGAGGAAGACTGCCGACGGAAGCAGGCCGAACTGATTATGGTAGGCCGGGAAGTTTCCGGGCAGAGCCTCGGCTTTGACGGCAAAAAACAGCTGCTTGAGATAACGGGGCGGCTAGATAGCTACCGGATAAGCCTGCCCCTGCTCGGCGGCTATCAGATGGAGAACGCCGCCAGCGCCGTCGCCGCTCTGGAGGTGCTTAAGGAGAAGGGCTATAACATAACCCGGGATAGCATCGCCAACGGCCTGGCACGGGTAAGCTGGCCGGGCCGGCTCCAGGTTTTGAGGCGCCGCCCGCTGGTGGTGGTTGATGGTGCCCACAACCCTGGCGCCGCCCATAAGCTGGGGCTTGCCCTGAAACAGTACTTTAAGTTCGAACGCGCCACATTGATCATGGGGGCTTCGAGTGATAAGAATGTCTCCGCGGTGGTCTCCGAGCTGGCGCCGCTCTTTGATGAGGTAATTATCACCCGCTCTGCTCACCCCCGGGCTATGGAGACCGCCCGGCTCAAGGCCGTATTCGAGGGACAGGGTAAGACCGCGCAGGTAACCGGGGACGTCCCCGAGGCGCTGGCTCTGGCGCTGGATAGGGCCAGAGTGCGAGACCTCGTCTGCGTCAGCGGCTCACTGTTCGTGGTCGCCGAGGCGATTAGCTGGCTTAAGCGGCGGAGAGGTAAGTAGCCCGCTGGTCTTATGGGGCGAGCTCGAACTGAGTCGCCCGGGCCGCTTCGGGCAGCATTTCCCCCAGGATTTTCTCCAGGGCCATGGTGTGGCTGCACAGCCCCCAGCTGGCAAAGAAACGGCAGGAGCAGTGCCACTTACCGTCTTTATACTCAGTGGTGTAGTTATTATTCTCGCCACGGAAGTTAACTGATAACCCAGAGAAGGTGATCCGGTCTGTCTCCTGAGCGTAGCGCTTTGCCTTTTCTATCTTTCCGATGAGACTCGACTGCATGACGACACCTCCTTTAATATAAAAAGCACTAAGCCGCTTTTGGGCCAGTGCTTTCTCTTCTCATATAAGGCGGACTGTAAGCTAAGCACACATTGTTCACCACTTAGTCAGACTATCCTTTATGGTTTTATTCTACTCTTTTTCGACCCCAAAGTCCAACAAAACCCCGGTGGCTGACAGCCGGTTTGAGGGGCCTTTCGGGGCTATCCTTCAAGCATTCTAACCCTATCGTCATATATCCACCAGCTTGCCGGAAGTGAGGCGCTTCCTGTAAAATATCAAGCAGAATACCACCCGAGGTGAGGTAAATGCCGGTCTACGACTACGAGTGCGATATCTGTAGCTTTCGCTTTGAAAAAAGGCAGCATTTCGAAGAAGAGCCCCTGACTACCTGCCCCAAGTGCCAGGGCAAGCTGCGCCGCATCATCCATCCCAGCCCCGTTGTCTTTAAGGGGCGCGGCTTCTACGTCACCGATAGCCGTAAGGGCTCGGGAACGGAGGGGGCTTCCGGCAAAACCTCGTCAGGTGAGCTAGATTGAAAGCGCTCCTGCAGCGGGTCAGCGCCGCCTCGGTCAGCGTGGCCGGAGAGCTGGTGGGTGAGATTGGGCGGGGGCTGATCGTGCTGGTCGGGGTGGCTAAGGGCGATAGTGAAAAGGATGCCCGGTATCTAGCCCAGAAGACCGCCGGTCTCCGCATCTTCGCCGACGGTGCCAGCAAGTTTAACCTCTCCGCCCTCGATATTAAGGGAGAGCTACTAGTAGTGAGCCAGTTCACCCTGCTCGCCGATACCCGTAAGGGGCGCCGCCCCAGCTTTAACGAAGCCGCCCCGCCGGAGCTGGCCGAGGAGCTGTTTTCCCGCTTCGTTACCGCCCTCCGCACCACGGGGCTGAAAGTAACCACGGGCCGCTTTCAGGAGCATATGCAGCTGGAAATCCATAACGACGGCCCGGTGACGGTAATGCTGGACAGCCGGGACAAGTTTCCAGCCTGAGCTAACGCCACGGACTATCCTCTAAGAGAAAGCGCCCCTTTTGTCTCTCTGATTCGGCAACTATTTGCAGAAACGAACGATTGCAACTATACAATGGGGTTGATAGAATAAATAGTATGAGAGCTTGATGAATCGGCCCCAGGCTGGCCGACCCCGGCTACCGCCCGACCCCGCAGCGGCTCATGACTCTCAAGGCGACAGATGATGCCGGGAGCCATATCATCAATGTTCGAGGGGGATGTCATGGATGATAAAGAGAGCGCCAGGCTCAGGGCGTTGCTCAGCTACTGGATTGAGCACAGCCGGGAGCACAGTCAGGAGTTTAAAGATTGGGCGGGACGGGCGGAGGCCGCCGGGCAGCTTAAAGCCGCCCGCGAGCTATCAGAGGCCGCTCAGGAGATGGATATGGCCGCCGGGTCGCTCTCCCGAGCCCTAAAAGACCTGGCCCAAGAGGAGCCGTAAGATGTGCTTATCCAAGGTATATCTGGCTAAGGACGACGAAGCGGAGCTTGTCCTGGATGAGGTCACCTCCCTCAGAACTAGAAACGGGAAGCTGCTTTTAAGCACCCTCCTCGGCGAGGAGACGGAGATTAGCGCCCGTATCAAAGAGATTGATTTCCTGACGCACCGGATTACTCTGGAGAAGGCGTAGCCGCTTTAATATCCCCAGCGGCTACTTATCCCGGTGGAGGCAGTACCAGGAAACGCCTTTGATTATCTTCTTATCCACCAGCCCCTTCTTAACCATCTCCTCCAGGATAGCGTGGTTCTGCCAGTTCAGACTGAGCAGGGCCATCCCCCGCCACAAAGAGTTCTCCGGGGGCAATTTCCCCTCATCGATGGCCTCGACTATCTCGGAGGGCTCGTAGGCGCTGTCCGGGTGTTCCGAAAGGAACTTCAGGATTCTCTGAGCGGTGTTGTCCAGCCCCTTCTCGAACTGCTCTCTGGATATCGGCATTATCCCCTCCTGTTACTTTATCGGCTCACTATCACTGCGGCTAACGGTCTCCGGCTCCAGTTCCAGGCTGAAATCCAGGGCCGGCGCCGAGTGAGTAAGCGCCCCGATAGATATTATGTCAACTCCAGCCTCGGCCACGGCGCGGACGTTGGCCAGGGTTATCCCTCCCGAAGCCTCCGTCTTAATGTGCTCCGGTATTAAGTCTCTGACGCGCCGCATCTCATCAGGGCTCATGTTGTCCAGCATGATTACGTCTGCTCCACCCTCAACCGCCGCCATGGCCTCGTCAGGCGTGTTAACCTCGACCTCGACGACTAAGCCTTGGGGCGCCTTCCATTTGGCCTCGGCAACGACATCCCTGAGGCTTAATCCCAGAGAACGCATGGCGGCCAGGTGATTATCCTTAACTAATATAGCACTACCCAGGTGCAGACGGTGGTTCTGCCCGCCGCCGAGGCGCACGGCATACTTCTCCAAGTGGCGGAGGCCGGGGGTGGTCTTCCGCGTGTCGTAAATCTTAGCCCGAAAACCTTTAGTCTCGGCGACGAAGCGGGCCGTATAGCTGGCAATACCGCTGAGCCGGCTCAAGAAATTAAGGGCGAGCCGCTCGCCTTTGAGGATAGCGGCCACCCGCCCGGAGATAGCAGCCACCACCTCCCCGGGCTTTATCTCAGCCCCCTCGACGATGGGTAACTCGACCTTCAGGGCCGGGTCAACCTTAGCGAACACCCTCTTAACCACTTCACCACCAGCCAGCACCCCGGCCGCCTTAGCCGTTATCACGGCCTTTCCTTGAAGCCCCGGCGGTATCAGGGTCTGGCTGGTAATGTCGCCGTGGCTCAGGTCTTCCGCCAGCGCCAGGTCGATGATGCTGTCAACCTGTTCGTTATCCAACTGAATCTCGTCTCTCATGCTACTTCTCTCGCCGTTACTTAAGCGCCAGCATGCGGTCAACTGCCTGCTTGGCCCGCAGCCTTATCTCTTCGGGGACGGTGACCACGTTCTCTTGCCGCTCCATAGTCCGGGCTACTGTCTCCAGGGTGGTCTTCTTCATGTCGGCACAGACCTGGTTCTTGGTCACCAGGTAGAAAGACTTCTCCGGGTTCTGCTTACGCAGCCCGTGCAGCAGTCCCTCCTCGGTGCCAATGATAAACTCCCGGCGGGGGCTGGCCTTGACGTAGCGCAGCATCTGCGAGGTACTCAGCACGGCATCGGCCAGTGCAATCACCTCGGGCCGGCACTCGGGGTGCACCAGCACCTCGGCCTTGGGGTGACGGCTTTTCGCCAGCTCCACCTGCTGCGGCCGGATGCGTTGGTGAACGTAGCAGTAGCCGGGATAGAGGATTACCCCTTTTTCGATCTTGGTGGAGACATAGTGCCCCAGGTTCTGGTCGGGGACGAAAAGGATTTCCTCGCCGGGTACCGAGGCCGCCACCGCGACACCGTTAGCCGAGGTGCAGCAGATATAGCTCTCCGCCTTGACCTCAGCCGGGGAATTAACGTAGCAGACGACGGTGGCCCTCGGGTAGCGCTGCCGCCATTTCTTGATATCGTTTGCCGAAATCATGTCGGCCATGGCGCAGCCGGCGCCGCCCTCGGTGAGCAGCACGGTGCGCTCCGGGTTAAGGATAGCCGCCGTCTCGGCCATGAAGCGCACCCCGCAGAAAACGATTGTCCGGGCACTAACGCTGGTGCAAATGCGGGAAAGCTCCAGGGAGTCCCCGACGTAGTCGGCGATATCCTGCACCTCGGGCCGCTGGTAGTTATGGGCTACAATCACCGCTCCCAGGCTCTCCTTGAGCTCGGCTATCTTCCGCTTCGTTTTTTCAAGTTCGTCGGTATTCATCATCACCATATCACCACTATATCTTCTATGGTATCGTTGAAAGACGGCCTCTCGTAAACGTAGCCCGGCTTGGGTTCGATACACTTCCAGTAGTGCTTCCCGATGACCGGCCGGACTCTGTCATCGCTAATCGGGTCGAAATATACCATGCCTTCATCGGTCGTCTCGAAGGCGATTATAGCATGACCCGAATCGGGAAAGCGTATCTCGACCAAGGCGCACCGGATACCCTCCCGCTCGGCATTATTGTTAACGTCGGCGGCAAAGTGGGAGCAGACGTACTCATCCTCAATGTATTCGTTCTCGTCAGTCCGGTCATCTTCCAGAAAGTCTATGGCCTCGGCAAAGGTAGGGTCATGCAGGTTAAGGGCACCGACCTCGATAGCGGAGAGCCTGTCTTC